>JAIWNQ010000019.1 GCA_020216745.1 Candidatus Hydrogenedens sp. | reverse complement strand
TTTTTAATTTTAAAATTGATACACACCATGTATTTATTTTTCAGTTTACCACCTTTCCACTACTGTTTTTATATAAAATTCCGTGGTTATTACTTTAGTATATGTAAATATTTATAAAGAATGTAATGGTTTAAAATTACTTATTTTGTATAAAAAGAAATTTAATACATCATTATTATCATTTTTATTATTATGTTTTTACATTTATGTATGAAATTATTTAGATCTTCTTTTTGTTTTTATGAATGGTCATAATAAAAATTTAACAAGTTCAATTTTGTTACATATTAGAATTATTATTAAAGATTATGGTGTTGATATTATACATTAATGTATGTTAATATGCTACAAATTACTTTAAAAAATTTAGTTTTTGGAGATAAAAATATGGAACAAGAGTATCACCAACAAAGGACAATGTACGAGCCATTTTTTGAACATGATGCATGTGGTGTTGGATTTATAGTAAATATAGATGGTAAGAAATCACATAAAGTAATAAAGGATGCCCTCCAAATTTTGGTTAACCTAACACATCGAGGTGCGTGTGGTTGTGACCCTGAAACAGGGGATGGCTGTGGAATTTTGTTCCAGATACCGCATCGTTTTTTTGAAAAGGAATCAGATAGGTTAGGTTTTGAACTTCCGCCGTTATTTCAATATGGTGTAGGAATGCTTTTCTTACCACAAAGTCAGGAATTAAGAACTGCATGTAAAGAGATTTTAAGGCAAACTATTATTGAAGAGGGTCAGGAATTTTTAGGTTGGCGAGAAGTTCCCCGTAATTCAAAAGCGATTGGCTGGCTTGCTCGTTCAAATGAACCTGTTATAGAGCAGGTATTTATAAAATCGGTCAATAATCCTGACACAGACAGTTTTGAACGGAAACTTTTTATCATACGGAAATCAGCATCGCATAAAATTCGCACCTATTTAGGTGAGCAGAAACATCTTTTTTACATTCCGAGTATGTCTGCACGGACGATTGTTTATAAGGGTTTATTTTTACCAGAGGTTATGGACAGTTATTATGAAGACCTAAGTTCACCAGAGGTTGACACTGCACTTGCTATTATTCATCAACGTTATAGTACAAATACTCTTCCGAGTTGGCCACTTGCTCAACCGTTTCGGTTTCTTGCCCACAATGGTGAGATAAACACGTTACGTGGCAATATCAATCTTATGAGTTCACGTGAGACGGATTTAAGTAGTCCTCTCTTTGGTAATGACATAAAGAAACTGTTTCCATTGTTAACAGAAGGGGCAAGTGATTCTGCCATATTTGATAATGCTTTTGAGCTTCTTGTTCGTGGTGGTCGTAGTGTCGCCCATGCAATGACCATGATGATACCTGAGCCATGGAGTCACCATGAGAGTATGTCCGATGAAAAGAAGGCTTATTATGAGTTTCATGCTTGTAAAATGGAGCCGTGGGATGGTCCTGCATGTATGGCTTTTACAGACGGTGTTCAAATTGGTGCTGTGTTAGACCGAAATGGACTTCGTCCTGCTCGATACTGGATAACGGATGATAATCAGGTTATTATGGCATCTGAAGTTGGTGTGTTGGATATACCTCAGGAAAAGATAATTAAGAAATGGCGACTCCAGCCTGGTCGAATGTTTCTCATTGATATTAATGAAAAACGGATTGTTGAAGATGAGGAGATAAAAGAGAATCTTGCAAAGAGAAAACCTTACCGTGCTTGGCTTAATCTAAGTCGGATTATTTTTCCACGGGAAGTTTTAGAAACTCGACCTACGGTGGAACTGGTCCCACTGAAAAAACGGCAACGTATTTTTGGGTATACAGAGGAAGATATAAATTTTATATTAAAGCCTATGGCAGAAGAAGGAGCAGAACCTGTAGGCTCTATGGGTAATGATGTTCCTCTCGCTGTCCTTTCTGAACGCCCACAGTTACTATTTAACTATTTCAAACAGCTTTTCGCACAAGTCACAAATCCACCGTTAGACCCGATTCGTGAAGAAATTGTGATGTCCCTTGAAACAGATATTGGGCGAGAATACAATTTATTGGATGAAACCCAAGAAGACTGCCAAATGATACATCTACACTCTCCAATTCTGACCAATGCCCAGGTTACTTATATTCGAAATTTAAAAAAGAAAGGGCATCGGGCTGAATCTATAAGTGTATTATTTCCCGTAAAAGAGGGGGTGCAAGGATTTCTGAATACTATTGATAGAATTTGTAAAGAGGCAGAGGAACATATAAATAATGGAGCAACCATTCTTATCCTTTCGGACCGTGGTGCTGGCTTACATCATGCGCCAATTCCGAGTTTGTTAGCCACTGGAGCAGTTCACCATCATTTAGTGTGTGTTCATAAACGGACACGTTGCGGAATTGTAGTTGAAAGTGGTGAACCACGTGAAGTTATGCATTTTGCTTTGTTATGTGGGTATGGTGCTGGTGCGATTAATCCCTACCTTGCGTTTGAAAGTATCTCGCACATGGTAGAGACAGGAAAGATACAGGAAGATTATCCTGGAGAATCGCATAGGAAGTTTGTAAAAGCGATAGAAAAAGGCTTATTAAAAACAATGTCTAAAATGGGTATTTCTACCCTTCAGAGTTATCGTTGTGCTCAAATTTTTGAGGCAGTGGGATTAAGTCGCAATGTTATTGACCGCTGTTTTACAGGGACACCTTCTCGCATTGGTGGGTTAGATTTTGAAGATATAGCCAAGGAAACATTGGTTCGTCATGAGTTCGCATATAATCCCTATAAGCACCGTGATAATGAATTAGATATTGGTGGGGCGTATCAATGGCGTAGACGAGGTGAGTTTCATCAATGGAACCCTGAGACAATCTCACTTATCCAGCATGCTACGCGTTTGAAGAGTTGGGAAAAGTATTTGCAATTTTCTGAGGAGGTAAATAGTCGTAATAGAACATTTGCTACGTTGCGAGGGCTATTAAAGTTTAAGAAAGGCACTCCAATTCCTTTAGAAGAGGTCGAGCCTGCCACGGAAATTGTAAAACGTTTTTGCACTGGGGCTATGTCCTACGGTTCCATTAGTCAGGAGGCTCATGAAAATCTTGCTATTGCAATGAACCGTATTGGAGGTCGAAGTAACACAGGTGAAGGTGGAGAAGACCCCAAACGGTTTATTATCAGCCCAAATGGGGATAGCAAACGAAGTGCAATAAAACAGGTTGCCTCTGGTAGATTTGGAGTTACCAATGAATACCTTGTAAATGCAGATGAACTTCAAATAAAGATGGCACAGGGAGCCAAGCCAGGTGAAGGTGGACAACTTCCAGGGCATAAAGTATATGAACACATTGCAAAAGTTCGATACTCCACACCTGGGGTAGAACTGATATCTCCACCTCCTCATCATGATATTTACTCAATTGAAGACCTGGCACAACTTATATATGACTTAAAAAATGCAAATATCTATGCTAAAGTATCTGTAAAGTTGGTTTCGGAAGTCGGTGTCGGAACAATCGCTGCAGGTGTTTCAAAAGGGAAAGCAGACCTTGTTTTAATTAGTGGGCATGATGGAGGTACAGGTGCCTCTCCGTTAAGTTCTATTAAGCATGCGGGCTTACCTTGGGAATTAGGCTTGGCAGAAACACATCAAGTCCTTGTTCAAAATAATTTGCGCGACCGGATAAAGGTACAGGTTGATGGTCAGCTAAAAACAGGTAGAGATGTTGTTATTGCAGCAATGTTGGGTGCGGACGAATTCGGTTTTGCTACAGCCCCTCTTATTGTTAGTGGGTGTATTATGATGAGGAAATGCCATAGTGATACTTGCCCTGTTGGCATAGCCACACAAAATCCAGAGTTGCGAAAAAAGTTTGAAGGTAAACCTGAATATGTAGTGAATTATTTCTTCTTTGTTGCGGAAGAAGTTCGTCGTATTATGGCTGAATTAGGGTTCCGTAAATTTGATGATATGATAGGAAGAACGGATTATCTTGAATATAACCCTTACCCTGAACACTGGAAAGCGAGGAAGGTTGACCTTTCAGCAGTGTTAGCACAAGTTAAGCCATGGGAAGGTTCAACATTATATTGCAGTAAAAAACAAGACCATGGCATTGAGAAGGCATTGGACAATATTTTATTAGAGAAGGCGAAACCTGCTATAGAACATAAAGAGCCTGTCCGATTTTCAATACAGGTTCGGAATATTCACCGAACAGTAGGCACCATCTTATCAAGTGAGTTAACACGTAGGCATCGTTTGGGAATGTATACAGGGCAATTACCAGAGGATACGGTCTGGATTGATTGCTATGGAGTCGCTGGTCAAAGTTTCGGTGCGTTCATAATAAAAGGTGTTACCCTGAATTTGATTGGCGAAGCGAACGATTATATTGGGAAAGGGTTGTCTGGTGGAAAAATCATTGTTCGTCCGCCAGAAAACTGTCATATCCCGCCAGAAGATAATATTGTGATAGGCAATGTGGCTCTCTATGGAGCGACAGGCGGTGAAGCTTACTTCCGTGGTGTTGCAGGTGAGCGGTTTTGTGTTCGCAACTCTGGGGCTTGGGCTGTTGTAGAAGGTGTTGGGGACCACGGCTGTGAATATATGACGAATGGAAGGGTGGTAGTCCTTGGGAAAACAGGTAGAAACTTTTCAGCGGGAATGACAGGTGGCATTGCTTTTGTATATGACCCCAATAATGAACTTCATATAAAGTGTAATCAGCAAACGGTAGATATGAAACCTCTACATGAAAAGAGTCTACCAGAGTTGCGATATTTGCTTGAAAGGCATGCCCAATATACAGGAAGTCCTATTGCAATTAAGATATTAATGAATTGGGAAAAAGAACAGGAACATTTTATCCGTATAATGCCTAAAGATTATGCTCGTGCCTTAAAACAAATGAATACGACACAGGAAGAATCTAAATTAAAGTTAGCAAATTAGGAGAATGATAATGTTGCCACCAAAGTCGAAAGGATTTATGGTTTTCCAACGGGAATTAGGTTCAGAAGAGCCTATACAACAACGGATAAAACACTTCCGTGAATTTCATCATTCTTTACCAGAAGAGAAAATAAGACAGCAGGCATATCGTTGTATGAACTGCGGTGTCCCTTTTTGTCATCATGGTTGTCCATTAGGCAATCAGATTCCAGACTTCAATGATTGTGTTAAGGATGGTGATTGGAAACGTGCTTTAGAAATACTTCATTCAACGAATAATTTCCCAGAGTTTACAGGTCGTGTTTGCCCAGCACCTTGTGAATCTTCATGTGTGTTGGGAATTAATGAACCACCCGTGACAATAGAACAAATCGAATATGAAATTGCTGAGCGAGGTTGGCGTGAAGGTTGGATAAAACCAGAACCACCTGAATTTCGAACTGGCAAACGTGTTGCCATAATCGGTTCTGGACCCAGCGGACTTTCAGCAGGACAGCAGTTAAATAGAGCAGGACATACTGTACACATATTTGAACGTGCAGATGAACCTGGTGGCTTGCTTATGTATGGCATACCAGGCTTTAAATTGGACAAATCTATTGTTTGGCGAAGATTAAATCAACTTATTGATGAAGGCGTTGTTTTCAAATGTTCTTCTGAGGTGGGTCAAAATATACCTGTAGAACAAATATTGGAGTATGATGCTGTCCTTTTCACAATAGGTTCTACTGTTGCCCGAACTTTTGCCAGTATGAACATCCCAGGCTCTTCTCTCTCTGGAATTCATACAGCAATGGACTTCTTAACTCAAAGTACTCGGAGGTTGTTAGGTAAAAAAATTGAAGGTAAAGAAATTGTGGCTACCAATAAAAATGTTATCGTTATTGGTGGAGGTGATACGGGTTCAGATTGTATTGGGACAAGTATTCGACAGGGTTGTAAATCTGTTGTTAATCTTGAAGTGCTTCCGCGTCCTCCTCTGGAAAGAACGGGCGATAATCTTTGGCCACAATGGCCTATGATTTTACGCACTTCATCCAGTCATGAGGAGGGAGGAGAACGATTATTTAGCGTTATGACAAAATCATTCGAAGGTGATGCACATGGGCACGTAAAAGCGATTAACCTTATCCGTTTAGAATGGTATACAGATGAAAATGGACAGAAGCGAATGCGTGAAATACCAGGCACAGAGATGAAACTACCTTGTGAGCTTGTCATCCTTGCTATGGGATTTGTTGCCCCAGAGACGGATGCTTTCTTAGAGGCTTTAGGTCTGGAACTTACTACAACACGTTTCGGGAAAGCGATAAAAACGAACTCAAAATATATGACAACACATCCTGGTATTTTTTCTGCAGGTGATGCACGTAGAGGACAGTCACTTGTTGTTTGGGCTATCTCTGAAGGTAGAGAGTCGGCTCGATATATTGATGAATGGCTTATGGGGAAGGTCAGTTACCTTCATGCCAAAGACTCCTGGGGCTATTCATGTGAAAGAAAATAACCAAATATTACTTATTTGCCCATCACATTTCGGTATTGGTTAATGCGTTCGAGCCAAGAAGTGGTTAGTGTTAAATTTTGCGAAGAGTTGCGTGGCGATGTTGTTGGAACAACATTATACTTATTCATGGCATCTTCTGGCATTGTCCTATAACTTATTTCAGGTGGGCTAAATTCTTTCGTGTCGTGTTCACTGTGTGTGTAGCGAATTGAGCGTCCCGGAACTCCATTATTAGATGCCTTAGATTTTTGTAATGTTTTCGGGTCTGTTCCCCATTCATACAGTATAACAGGTCCCTGATTTCCTGTAGAGACACCATCAACAGATAAATCTAATCCCTGCCGATAATCCATCATCGCTCCTAACCAATCATAAGGGATTCCATTAATATAATCATAGGCTCCAAAAACTCTACCTTCGGAGAAGCCATCATTGTAACCGTCAGAAAAGCCACCGTCTTGCCATTCGATATGACTATCTACTGCAAGGAATGTAGCCCACCCTGCTTGATATGCACAGTCATAACCCTCACTAAAACCAATCGTAAATGCATAATCATATTCCACAAAATACCCATCGTTATAGGCATACCAGAGCCCGTCATAATACCCTCTATCATAGGAAGGGCTAGTTACTGAAGGTATTTGGTCTCCTCGATAATAAATAGGACCGCCATCTACTGTGTCGTAGCTATCATAGAAGCCTGTCCAATAGTAATCATCTTGCATAAAACCATCATAAAATCCCTGTTCATATTCAGCATCATCTTTTTTTGTGGGACATCCTGTCAATAGGATAGTCAATGCGATTACCATTGCAACGTAAACCATTCTGGATTGTTTTAATGATGCCTTTTTCATGATGTGTCTCCTATTTTTAATATTTAATGTCATTATCGGATTCCTCTACCTCCAAACGAAGGTCTACCACCAGAAAATCCTTGCGAGATGGAAGGTGACCTATGTAAGGAGGGTGAAGATGGGGTTGTAATACTTGGAGTATTTAATTTAGGTGATGAAAAGCTTGATGAATTGCGTGGAGAAAAAAGATTGTTCTGTTGAGTTACTCCTGAACTTTCATGGTTGAATGATGGCATGGAAGGGATGCTTGGTCTTATCGATGTGGAAGGGTTAGGAGTTGAAACACGATTTGGAACAGAGAAATTACGTGAATTACCTCCAGAATTAAATAATGAAGTTCCTTTTGATGGTGAAGAGCCGTTTAATGGAGATCTATTTATATTCTGATGATATGTGTGACTTGGTATACTGGGTGTTATCGAATTGCTGTTGTTTCTCGCATTGTTATCGGAAAGCCGTGAAGCAATCTCTGGAATTGCTGTTTTCTGTGAACTTCCTGCTCGTTCAGGGATACGATTCATTGTTGTACGAATATCTGAAAGACTTCTGTCCCAATTTTGACTTGAATTTCGAGGTGTAGACCGATTTGTTGGGCTATTGCGGTCTGAAGGTGTGGAGCGTGGTGTTATCCCACGATTGCCAGTGCCAGAATCATTCTTTGGTGATGTTCTTTGTGGATTCGTAGAGCCACCACTTGGAGGATTGTAATTTCGTGGTTTCCGTTCTCCATCCATATCTAATCGTGACAGGGTAGGGGAGTTCATTGTTTTAGGTGTGCGGTCTAAACTACTGGATATTGCTCCTCTCACATCTTTGTGAATGCTCAAATTCTCACGTGCCGTGTTTGTCCGTTCTGCTCCTCTGTTGAGTGTATTCCTGACCGATGATATTCCTGAGATATCTCGTGTGGATGAGGATGTTCGTTCCACAGCCTGTGTAAAACTGGTGTTAATATCCTTCCCACGGATATTACGAACGGAAGTATTCCCCATATCTCCTGTTTTACTTAATAAAGCATTTTCCGAAGAGAATCTAACAGAGGGGGCTCTCGGAGATGTAGTATTTAACTTTACATCACGAAACATATTGCCACGGTCATTTGTCATAGCAGTTCGAACCATCGAACGAGGTGAATTGGCTGACATATTTAGATTTCGTACAGAAGACCGTTGTGAAAAAGAACGTTCCAATTCATTTACACGAGAGCGTGCGAGTGTCCCACTATCATTGTAATAAGACACGCCACGAATAGATCGTGGTGGATTGTAGTCTCGAACGGTGGGTAATGTTTCCTGATACGGGACACGAATCGGCGCTGAAGGATAACGTGTTATATTCCAAACAGAGATATTAGGACGGTTTGTTGCAACGTAATTAACGACGGTTGGTACGACAGGTGCCACGTATACAGGTGCTCTGTAAACATACGTTGCAGGTGCATAGGTGGATGCAGAAACATAAAAGTCCAAACCGCCTACAGAGAAACTGACTCCAGTGGAAACACGAACAGGGCGACAATAGAAATCAACTGGTGTCCAAATGAAATAATCACCACACCGAACTGTTGCTACCCATGCAGGACTCCATATAGGGTCATATCCCCAAACCCAACCGTAAGTCTCATAATATACCCATCTCCCATAATGGGTTGTTATATACCCAAAAGGATATGTTTCCACCCAAACAGACCCAATGGCTGGCACATACGTCCAATAACCTGTGCGGTATGGAACATAATTTACAACAACTGTAGGTCTCCAATAATAACGCTCCTCAATCAGCACCCATTCTCCATTGTCCACCAGTTCCGTATATCCAATTGTTTTGCTGGTGACTTCAACATATTTAGGTGGTGTACGAACAGGTGCAGAAAGTAATTCAGACCTGCCCTGATTCCAACGGTCGAAACTGTCCATTTCATTTGTTGCAAACGAGACAACCTCTGAGGGTAAATATTCCACATCTATCCAGCATCGTTTACCGCTACTTACCATTTCATTGCCACCACGGTCTGTCGTAACGTATGCTTTTCCCCATCTTGTCGAAACACGTGTCGCACCACCATCACCAATATCGATACGGGTACAGGTATTCGGGTCGAATGTTATACGGCAGGCAGGTGTTCGGAATGTTACATTTCCAGAACTGCGGGCAACCCGTTCAATATAAAAAGAACCCGTTATGCCATAAAATATTATTTCAGGGGAAATCTGTTCTACTTTTACTTTGGAAGCATCTGCCATCCGCAGGAAAACTCCCTCAGGAAATTCTATTTCTGTACTCCCTGCTTTATCTGTCCACAACGTGTCACCTGTTAGCACCAATGTATTTAATGTGGCACGACTCCAATCGTCATCGTCAGCCCCTTTTATTAAGGTACTTTCTGCATCATAACTTATCCGTCCATGCAATGGAAAGTCCGCATCTGCATAAATTGTGGGCATTCTTACTATCAATATAGTAAAAATCGCCACAACAAATATTCTTAATATCTCATTGATATTCATATATTTACCCTTTCTGAATTCTTTCAAGGATGTTATGTCGATTGTGTCTTTCATATTCATTCTCCTTATTCATTATATATAGACGAAATAAATCTTAAATACATTTAAATTTTAATTTTCAAACATTTTTAGACATGGAAATAAATTTCTAACGGAATCAATTTCCAAATATAATAACAATTGTAATATGATTATATACT
>JAIWNQ010000018.1 GCA_020216745.1 Candidatus Hydrogenedens sp. | reverse complement strand
ACATCATAATAATTGAGGAATAATGTTCTTTTATAAAAAGGATGGAAAATGAAGTTAGATATTGCGGGAGTATCCGATAAAGGCAGAAAAAAAGACAAAAATGAAGATTTCTTTGGAATATTCCGAAGCGAGTCAACGGATATTAAATTATTTGAAGATGGTGCATTGCTCATTGTAGCAGATGGGTTAGGGGGGCATATTGCAGGTGACGTAGCAAGCAAATTAGCAGTGTCACTAATTAAAGATATCTTAAAAGAAGAACCTTGGCAAGAAAATACCGAGGAAGAGGTGAGAGACTTACGAGATGAAGGACCTTTACCTTTACTTCGTGAGGCATTCCAAAAAGCCAATGAAAGTATCTACAAGACAAACAAAGACTTAGTCAAGGGTAGTAGACCTATGGGGACAACAGCAATTGCAGCTATTGTTACCCCTGGAAAAATTTATATTGCGAATGTAGGTGATTCCAGAGCTTACCACATACGGAACGGCGAAATTTTAGAATTTACCGAAGACCATTCATGGGTCGATGAACAAATAAAACAAGGACTTATGTCCCGCTCGGAAGCAGAAAAGGATACACGAAAACATATTGTAACACGGTGCATAGGAACTCATCCCGATATTGAAGTAGATGTCTATCGTTGGCATCCTGTGTCTGGGGATATTTTACTCCTCTGCACAGATGGCCTTATTAATATGGTTCCCGATAACAAAATCTGCGAGGAAATTCGCAAAGGTGGTACCGCCAGTGAAATAGCACAACGACTTGTAAACCTTGCAAACGAAAACGGTGGTAAAGATAATATTACAGTTATTGTTACTATTATCGAGCCAAAACCATTCCAACAGTTTTTTTTCAAAGTTCGTTTATTCTGGCGGAAACATGGTAGCAAAATACTCAAAACCTTATTCCTCATCGCTTATGGGGCTATTTCCGCTATTGTTGGTTATTATCTCCACGATGTCATTCATTGAAATTTCTGAACAAACAAAAACGAATATAAACAACCTGCCTGTTGCATAAAGAGCATCGTTGGCATATCGCTTGGCAGAATGGGGCGTTTAATTCCATATAAATTCGTTTTCTCAATCGTCAATAACCTCAATTAAATAAGGGGGCAAACTATGCAATGACTATATCCAATTCATTACAATTAAAAAAGATAATGATAATAAATGAATACCATGTTAATACCTAAACAACATATTTCAAAAATTTTAATTATCCGTTTGAGTGCTATCGGTGATGTTATTCGTGTTATTCCTGCAATGGAGGCTATCCGAATAGCCTACCCAGATGCTCAAATTGATTGGGTTGTGGAAAATAAAGCCTGTGATGTCATTAACGAGCATCCCGCATTAAACAATTGCATTATATTTGACCGAACTAACGAGCTCATGACATCTTTGAATAAGTTTTTAACTTTGTGTAGGCACATAAGACAAAATCGATATGACCTTGTTCTTGATTTTCATGGTATCCTAAAAAGTGGTCTTATATCTTTTTTTTCTAAGGCACCGTACCGCATCTCATTCGCACCTCCACGAGCCCAAGAACTGAGTTATATTTTTGCAACTCATCGTGTTTCATTGCCGAAGGATAGGATACTTACCCGCGTAGAAGAAAACTTTTTCCTCGCTGAGGCTATAGGAGCAGAAAAGATAGATGACTGGTTAGGCATGCTACTTCCTGCGGAAATTGAGGAAGAAATACAGGAACTCCTACAAACACTCTGTCAAACAAATAGAAAATTAATTATAATACATCCCCCAGTAGAACGTCCCGAGAAACAGTGGCAATTTGAACACTTTGCAAAACTTGCAGACCTTCTAATTGCAGATGGAAGATTTGAGGTATTATTTACATGGGGTCCAGGACAACTTGATGTCATAAGACAAATAACCAAACGCATGCAATACCCTGTTCTTGTATCTCCTCAATTACCCACATTAAAACATTTAGCCTGCTTGATTTCTCATTCCTCCGTTTTTATTTCAGGTGATACTGGTCCCATGCACTTAGCATGGCTGTTACATCAACCTGCTATTTGCATCTTTGGTGGAACAAACCCACAACAACATGCTCCACATGGCACTTATTTCAAAGTACTTTACAAAGGACCCATTCCTTTCCCAAAGAAAATGACACTTCATCAAGCCCAAGAAGCATTAAAGCAAATTACTCCCGACGAAGTTTTCAAAACCGTCCTCGAACTAACACAACAAATCAATTCGTCATAATTTGATTTATATTTGTATCTTTTACAGATAAAACGTTGTAAACTGTAAAGGAGATTGAAATTATAGCGTATAAAATAATTGCGTACCCTCTCATTTAAAATGTTCGTAGCCTTTGAGGGAGGGAAGTGTGCCATCGATGCGGACACCTTGCCATTCGTTGGTAACATAGCCAATCGCAGTTATGGAACAGGGAAAATGGGCATTGAATTGGGTATATACGTTCTGCCATTTCTCTTTTGGGATAGACACTAATAATTGATATTCTTCTCCACCTGCCAGAATAAAATTATCAATATCGAGATGGTATATTTCGCAAAAATCTGATAGCTCAGTGGATATAGGGATATTATCTTTTTGGATATTAATACCTACACCAGACATTTCTGCGATATGTTTCGCATCAGTAATCAACCCATCGCTGATGTCAATCATAGCAGTTGCTTTGCCTTTTGTGCATAACCATTTCCCTTCTTCCATCCGTGGTATGGGATACCAATGCGAACGCCATAAATCGGGGACAGGTAAATGTTGTTTCAATGCCAATAAACCTGCGGACGAATTTCCTAATGAGCCTGTAACTGCAATAACATCGCCAGGTTTTGCACCAGAGCGGGGGATAAACTTTTTTCGTAAGGCTTCACCTACAACAGTTATATCAATAACAATATTATCATCTGGGGACATGGTTGTATCGCCACCGATGATGGTCCCGTTTACAAATTTAGTTGCCTCTAACATGCCTTTATATATAGCCTCTACTTTTTGTACAGAAATATTTTTGGGTAAAGCTATAGAAACCACTGCCCAACGAGGTTCTCCCCCCATTCCAGCAATATCACTCCATGCGGAAGCCATTGCTTTCCAGCCTATTGCAGATGGCGGAAAATTATCTGATAAAAAATGGATATTCTCTATTGACATATCTGATGAAATTAAGAATAGAGAGGAGCCAGACTTAACTACCGCACAATCATCTCCCAACGATAGAATAACATTTTCTTCGTTCGTTTTTGGGATAAGGGTCTCAAGTTTTTTTATAAATGCTAATTCGCCTATATTTTGAATCTTAATCATACGGTTGTGGGTCTAACTCCCTCCACGCTTGATGTAAAAAGTCAAGTAAATCCCCTGCGGTCATACTTCGGGGATGTAAGGCTCGTTCCGCAAGGTCTCCAGTTCTACCATGGAGCCACACACCTATTTGACACGCTGGGTAAGGAGAAACTCCTTGTGCTACGAGACCTGCGATAATACCTGCAAGAACATCTCCTGTGCCACCTTTAGACAAGCCATGTCCACCTGTCGTATTTATTGCGTATTCACCGTCAGGGCTTGCAATTACTGTGTGATGTCCTTTTAGAACAACCACTACACCCATCTGTTTTGCAAACTCGAGGGCACATTGTTCCCTTTCTCGTTGTATGTCCCCCGTAGATTTTTTAATTAAGCGGGACATCTCACCTGGATGAGGTGTAAGAATAGGTATTCCTTTACACATTTTCAGAATACCTGGAGTGTCACTGATAGCATTCAGACCATCTGCATCAAGGATAAGAGGCACATCGATATTAGGGACTACCTTTCTAACAAAGTTTACAGTAGATGGATGTTGAGTTAATCCAGGTCCAATAAGAACTGCATTTTTATCTTTCGAGAATTCAATGACTTTTTCAGCACCTTCCTCCGAAAATGTCCCCTCTTTCGTTGAAGGTAATGGATAAAAAATGATTTCCATTAGATTACTTGCAATCACATCTGCCACAACAGATGGAACCGCCAATGTCACCAATCCTGTACCAGAACGCATCCCTGCACATGCGGATAATTTCGCCGCACCTGTATAATATCGCGAACCCGCAACGATAAGAAGATGACCGAATCTGCCTTTATGGTCATGGGATGACCTTGTGGGCAAAATCTTTCTCAATTCATTAACATTTATGAATTTATCCATAACTTTTCCATATTCTTTTCCTTCAATTATAAAACATCTACATCTCCATATATAAACTTGAGAAGCCAATATATCCTTTTTATTTGATGAACCCTACCTCATTTATAGAATGAGGTAGTTATTTTACTTATGATTTTACAAGTGGGATGCTTGCATTATTATTCATCTGGGTTGTTGTTGATGCTCTTTCTAACGCAGGTAATATGGCTGAGCTATTTGGAGATGCTAACGGGGAAAATGTATTTGTTAATAAACTTTGCATTACGTTTCTTTTTTATAAGCATCTATATCTCCTATAATATAAGAAGAAACAAATTTTTTGAGGTTTGATTAGTTGCTGTTATGAAAACGAATTCGAATCAGCCATATCCGCCATTGCGTAACATAGAGGCTTTCCCTGTTCATCATCAGGGACAGACTTTAATCTGTCTTCATGACCCACTGGGGTATGTAAATACAGAGATAACCCTTTCGCCAGCGGCGTTTTTTATTGCTGTTTGTTTAGATGGGAATCATACATTACGGGATATACAGTTAGAGTTTGCTCGTGAGTTTCAAGGTGCCCTTATTCCGAGTGAGCAGATAGAGAAGATAGTAGAATTTCTTGATGAACATGGGTTTCTGTTAAATGAGCGTTTCGAGGAGATTAAAAATCGTATAGAGAGCGAATTCCTTCAGCAAACGGTTCGTCTCCCATATCATGTGGGTCAATCTTATTCTTCAGCGAAACATGAATTGGGGGCTTTTCTTGGTTCACTTTTTACGAAGCCTGGAGGACCTGGACCGTTGCCTGACAAGCAGACGCCGACGGGTGAGAGGATGGTCGGTTTGGTGGTTCCTCATATTGATTTTCAACGTGGTGGAGTTGGTTATGCCCATGCGTATTATCGGCTTTATCAGTGCGAAAAACCAGATACGGTGTTCATTTTTGGGGTTAGTCATCAAGGGGGAAGTACGCCTTTCATCTTGACACGGAAGCATTACAGCACCCCATTAGGCACGATAAAAACAAATCAGGAATGTGTGGATTATCTATCCAAGAATATGGGGATAGACCTATTTGAGTCTGAGATTATGCATCGAATGGAACATTCGATAGAGTTTCAGGTTTTAATGCTAAATTATCTTTTTGGGACAGATATTCAGATTGTACCGATATTATGCGGACCTTTTGCTGATAATGAGTATGAGACACCTCCGGATTCGGTTCCGGAGGTAGAGAAATTTCTGCGATTATGTATTGATTATATCGAAGGGAGTAAGGAGCAGATATTGATTCTTTCGGCTTCGGATTTGGCTCATATAGGTCAACGTTTTGGAGACCCAATTCAGATTGATGATACCATACGGCAACAAATTCGGAATCGGGATGATGAGGACCTTCAGCAAGCACTTAACATGGATGCGGGATGTTTTTATAAGTCAGTTATGAAGGATAAGAATCAACGTCGTGTATGTGGGTTGTTCTCTATTTATTCGACGTTAAGACTAATCCAACATAAAGCAGAACGTTCTGAATTTCTTTATTATGGTCAAGCACCTGACCCTATTGGTGGTATTGTTTCCTTTGCCAGCATTGCTTACTTTGGATAAAAAATTACACTAAAGGTGGGTGTTCTGTGAAGAGTAATTGTTTGTGCTGGATGCGATAGTGATAGAGGCGAAAGGAGAGCCAAGCAGTTGTAAAGTAGAGGAAATTCAAACCCCAGAGTGTAAACCATTCCCAACGCACTTCGTATAGGGAAGCACCCATGTGGTTCATTCGCACAAAACCTGCGGAACCGCTTGTACTCGGAAAGAGTAAAGAAAACCAACGTAACCATTGTGGTAATGTTTCGAGAGGCCATGCAAAACCTACTAATAAAACGGTGGGAATAGAAGTGAAGATAAGGGCAGGTATAGATATTTCCCTGCTGACAAATATTGTGCATAAGGTAAATCCTAATAGGATAATAGAACTTACATAGGGAATTAGGAAAAGCATAACTTCAGGTAAATTGCCTATTTGTGGTAAGTTGTAGATACGGTATATAACCAACATATAAAAGAATGGGAAGAAGATGTACATACTGAAATAGGCAAACCCACGGGCAAGTATGATGCAGAAAAAGATAGGTCTCTCCCCTTTTTCTGGTAGTGGCAAACTTTCATATTGTTCTTGCCTTGTACCAGTAAGTATACCAATACCGATAAGTAATGTTTGCTGTAAAATTAGCATAAGCACCCCTGGAACAACATAGGTAGCATAGCCTCCAACGGGATTAAATAATGCACGAACATCTGTATTGACAATATTCCATTTCATTTGAGCATAAGGCTCAGTCATTCCTTCTGCTGTTAGTCTGCGAATTTCCACGCCAGCGGATAATGTCGCAGTTGCTTTGTAGACGCCTGTAAATATCTGGCGATAAATGAGGAAATAAGAGGCATCGGCGAAGAGTTGAACGACGCTACGTTTTCGAGTTAACACGTTCTTCTCAAATTCATCAGGGATAACAATAACTCCATATGCTTTGCCTGCGGTAATGAGTTCTTTTGCTTCGTTAAAATCAGCCACACGACAATAAATAGTTACCTCTTCTGTGGCATCAATCCACCGGAGGAGTTTTCTGCTTAATGCGGTATTATCTCTATCTGCCGCAACTACTTTTAATTCTTTCAAAACTTCTGGCGAATAAGGTAGTGGATAGACCATTGTATAAACACTTAACCCAGCAATAACAATCATGAGTATTCCAGGGTCACTGAAAATAGCGTTATATTCTTCTTTCAATATTTCCCAAAAATACTTTATCATATTTTTCCCCAGTATTCTGGATGGGTTGCAAAACGTTGCCAACGTGGAGCCAATATCAATAGTGGTATAAAGAAGAATAAAAACAAAATTATCATATTCGTCACAGAGACCCAAGTTGGCATACCACGAATGGCTTGTTCAAGGAGTATTTTTAAGTAATAGGTGATTGGCAGGGAATAACTCCATATTTTTGCAGGTAGTGGCATACCAATAACGGGATATGTAATGCCTGCAAATGCGAAAGCAGGACCCGCATAGAAGCCACCCAAACTATTTGCCATTCTTAAATTTGAAGTTAGTGTAACGAAGGCAAAGCCAATACTTTGATATGCAAGGACAAATAAAATACTGGATACAATCACAAAAGATAGATCCCCTTCGAAAGGAACGTTAGCACCGTATACCAACAGGGTAAGCATGAAAAGTGTTAACACGCTAAAAGCAATAGTATAGGGAATGGATTTACCTATAATGGCAATCCAATAATTTCCCCCAGCTTTATCCATCAATTCTTTGACCGTGCCATATTTCAACTCGGAGCCGAAGGCACGAATCATAACCATGATGATGAAAGCCTGAATCATACTTGGAAGCAACGCAGGTAATAGGAAGAACCGATAATTCAAGTTGGGATTATATAAGGGCTGACTATCTAAGGCGATAGGGTTTGCAAAGGTAGGAATATAATTTGCAGGTTCTCCTTTTTGTGAACGGAAATAAAATTCTTCCTGATATGATATTTTACCGATAACCTCACGCAGAGCCCTGCTAATAAGGCTACTGGTTAACATCCATTGATTATTATAAAAAGCAACGACTGCTTCTTCTTTATTACCCATAAGTTTCTGCTCAATGTTTTTGGGGATGTATATCATAGCGTAGGCTCTACCTTCCTTCAACCATTGTTCGCCTTCTTGAAAGTTAGGTGTTACCAGAGCCACTTTAAGAGAAGCGGAAGCATCTGCAGAACGGATAATCTGTCGGGCTAATTCTGAATTTTGATAATTACATACAACTATGGGTAAATCACGAGGAATCTCTTGATAAAAAATGGCATATAAGATAATGAAGCTAATAATAGGTAAAATGAAAGTGAATAAATAATAGAACGGACTATGAGCGATGATGTGAAGTTCCCGTCGGAGGACCTTCATCAGACCCGTTTCCATTATTTTTACCCTCTATGAAATATGTATTTGTTTAAAAGATTATCAACTCCTTTGCGTATCTTGATGACCCAATCTGCTTCTTTATCTGGACGTTCCCAGGGGACTACCACACTCATACCAGGGCGTAAACCTTCCAGTTTTTGCAATGGTTTTGCCCGAACCTCAAATGTGCGCAAATCAAAACCGCCAGAAGCACTGGTTGCTCGCCACGTCGCAAATTCTCCTAAAGGAGAGATATAGTAAACCTCCATCTCGAGGATGCGTCGGTTTAATGCAGGAATCATTCCTGCAATCACCTGCCCTTTTTTCAAGCCTTTGAGTTGATCTTCACGAATATTAAATGTGACCCATATCTTGTCAGGGTTAATCATAGTCAATATTGGCATACCTGCGGAGGCAATTTCACCAGGATATACAATATGTTCAAGGATTTCCCCGTCCACAGGTGCTGTTACGGTAACTTCTTCAATTAAGGAATCAACTTCTTGAACCGCTCCAGACGCTTGTTGAACTAATGCTTCTGCTGCTTTTTTATCCTCTTCACGTGTCCCATTGAGTGCCATATCGTATTGGGCTCTTGCGGTGGCTTCTAAACGACATGCCATTTTATATTGTGCTTCTACTTCATCACGTTTTTGAGCAGGCACAACCCCTTCCTCAAATAATTTTTGTATTCGCTGAAAACTTTTCTCTGCCAATTCTCTGCCTGCTTGTGCCTGTAGCCATTGGTTTTGAGCCATACGTATTTGCTCTTCACGGGCTCCTTTCTCCGCCTTCTCAAACTGAGCTTGAGCTGCCTTTTGAGCACTTTCCGCTTGCTTTCTTTTTGCTTCTAACTGAGGACGGTCTAATATTGCAATAATCTCACCTTTTTTAACATTTTGCCCTTCTTCAGCAATAATTTCGAGCAAACGACCTGGAACTTTAGCGGAGACATTAATTTTATCTGTCTCAACTTCTCCTTGCAGATAAAATGGTTGAGGCTGGATAAATATATAAGAGAGAAATGAAACGACAAACAAGCCTATCATAAACATGAAAAACGCTACTAACCGCGGATGCCGCATGAGATAATACCCTTCTTTATCGGTTACTTCATAAATTACTAAATAATTGTTAAATTATTTTTCTAAATTATTGTTGTATTGTTATTTCTTCTTCTTCCGCCTCCACCGCCTTAACATCACTCATAAAATCTTGCCATTGTGTAGAACGACCACTGGCTTCTAATAATTGAAACAGTGCGATATCGTAGTCATAAGCGGATTTTAATTTGCCTAATTGTGCTCGCGAATGTTGATAGACCGCATCAACTACTTCCAGGGACGTACTTACACCTTCTTCAAATGCTTTTGTTCGAACGCGTAAATTTTCTTTAGTAAGTTGTAGTGTTGTATCAAAACTTTCCCACTGTTCACGTGCTTTTTTCATCTCTTCATATCTTTTCACCATTAAACTTTCCAGGTCTTTCTTTATTTTTGCCCGCATATACTCTGCTTTTCGAGCCAATGCCTTTGCAGCTGCGGTTTTATGTTTGCCCTGAAAACCATCAAAGAAAGTGTAGTTCATGCCTACTCCAAAAGCCCAAGTAGGGTCTAATAAGGTAAGGTCATCTTTGAAGATTTCATGCATTCCAAAGAGGTATATTGTAGGTCGATTTGCTCCTTTCTCTGCTTTAACTCCTGCATACGCCTGCTCTACTTTGGAAGATACAATAAGAATTGCAGGATGTGTTTCGTCTAAACCTGCCTTCATATTTTCCAATGATGGGTCTGCATTGAGAACAAACAACTCGGATTTCGGTTCCCATATAGAGTTTTCAAAAAGGATATTATT
>JAIWNQ010000017.1 GCA_020216745.1 Candidatus Hydrogenedens sp. | reverse complement strand
TAGACCTTCAAGAACAATTGTTATATCTCGCTGTGCGGAGGCTTCTTCTTGTTTGGCTTTGGCTAACTCCACCTGAGCATGAAGCAATTCAACTTTGGCGATAATACCTTCACGGAATAAACGTTTTGCACGGTCAACATGACGCTCCATCAATTCCCTTTTTAGAGTTTGCACCTTATAGTTCTGTTTTGCAAGTACTAAACCATAATACCGTTGAGCAAGTTCTGTTAGAAGCTGGCAACGCGTCCATTCTTTTTGTGCGGTCGCTTCTTTCTTGCGATATTGTGATACTTCATTTGCTGCAGAGATGCGTCCACCAGTATATACTGGTAAACTTAACTTAACTTGCCCCTTGGTAAACTGTTTTTCTTGGACTTCATAGGAAAATGGTATCGGGTCAATGCTAATGTCTATCGGAGAATCTAAAAATGTCTGTTTTAGTTCAATCTCTCCTTTAGGATAACGTAACCCCTCTGCTGATTTGAGTTCCTGTTCTTTTTGTTGAATCTCCTCTTCTGCAGCGGAAAGAGACGGATTGTTGGCTTCCATCTTTGCAACAGCATCCGCAAATGATATTGGCGAAATATCACTTCCCGCCTGAGATATGAGTGTATATCCAATAAAACTTAATAAATAAAGAATAACCATACTCTGTTCACTTAGATTTTCTGGAAAATAGACATTTCAAATTATTTATTTGTGTCAATATCATACCAAAAATTTATGTCTATCTTCTATAAAAACTATAAAAATTGGGGGAATCCCATAGTTAATAAAAAGTAATCAGATACCTCCTAAAAATGAACTTATCAATCATAATAAAGTTTAATTTTATTTGCTACAAAAAATTTCTATGTATGTATTATTTGCTATAGAATATTTCGATACTATTTACATATTACATAAAAAATGTTAATAGATATAGCATATATTTATAATATTAAAGTTTATGCACATGGAGATGGTATATGCCTAAATTATTATGTATGATATTATCCTTCTCAATCTCATTCCTTATAATAACATCTATTGCTTTTTCATTAGAAGGACAAACTAATTCGTTAAATGTTTTAGATTTTGGGGCTGTCGGTGATGGGAAAAATTTAGAGACAGTCTCAATTCAAAAAGCTATAGACATTGCAAGTGAGCAAAAGAAGGCATTGATTTTTCCTGCTGGAATTTATTTAACAGGAAGTCTACACTTACGTGGCAATTTGCATATACAATTAAGTACGGGTGCTGTCATTTTAGGAAGCAAAGACAGAAGTGATTACAACCCTTTTGAAACTCTGGATTTTCCTAATGATGCTGATTCTGAAACCTCATTTTTTCACCATTCACTTTTATGGGGTGAGGATATTGAAAATATCCTAATTACTGGGGCTGGAGTTATTGACTCGAATTTTACGAAACGAGTCGGACCCAAAGCACTCGCATTTAAAAGGTGTAAAAACATTCGAATAGAGGGGATTACTATCCGTAATTGTCCAAACTATTCAATCAGTTTATTAGGTTGTGAACAGGTCACTATTGATAAAGTTCAGATTCTAAATGGTTATGCGGACGGTATTGACCCTGATAGTTGTCAGTTTGTTTTTATCTCTAACTGCCGAATAGAAACAGTAGATGATGCTATCGTTCCTAAAAGCAGTTTTTCACTTGGGTATCATCGTCCTTGCACAGATATAACTATAACCAATTGCTATTTATCAACTCGATGTAATGGATTCAAGTTAGGGACAGAATCGGGTTCGGACTTTAAACGAATAACGTTTAGTAATTCTGTAATCCGCGGTTTATATACTGCCCAGAAACCAGCTATATCTGGCGTAGCAATTGAGTCGGTAGATGGTGCAAATATTGAGGGGATTAGTGTCACAGGGATAATAATAGACTGGGCACGTTCACCGATATTTATACGACTTGGCAATCGAGGTAGAGATGGAGCAACTTCTGCAGGAAGTATCAAGGGAGTTACTATTAGTAATATTGTTGCCACGCATGTAAGCAATCCCAATATCATTGCAGGTATTCCAGAACATCCCGTAGAGGATGTACTTATACAAAATGTATTCTGTTCCTTTGATGGCTCAAATCCACTTCGTCCTACTGATGAACAGGTGCCAGAAGAGATAGACCGTTACCCAGAGGCTTTAATGTTCGAAGCCCTTCCATGTTATGCTTTCTTTATACGGCATGCCCGTGGTGTGCAGATGCAGAATATATCTTTCGAGGCAAGACCATCATTCTGGCGAATTACTACCGATAAATATCGAGATATTATTTGGAATGAAAAAGCAGAACCCACCAATCTTTTTGAGATGGCTTCCCCAGGTATTGCAATTTGGGCTGACGATGTTCAAGAGTTCACTCTTTCCGACTGGCGGGAAAAGACAAAATTGGACGATTCAGTGGTGATATTTTTAAAGGATGTAGAAAGAGCACAAATTGAAACACCTATTTATATCCAAAAGAATCCACTTTGGTGCATAGTGAAAGGCGGGAACGTTGATACAATTCAATTTAAAGGGCAAGGCACAACACAATGGGATAAAAATATAAAAATGGTGGAGTAATGAAAAAAGAGGAATTATTATGCTATTACTGACGAATTATGAAGGAAGAAGCGGAGTTCATAAATCTGCAGAATTGCTGAAAAATAAGGTTGATGCTCTACGGGCTATTATTGAAGGAATTAAATTGGTTGAGGCTGACCCAGAAATACATACTGTTGGAGCCAATTCATTGCCAAACTTGTTAGGGCAGTTAGAATTAGATTCTGCGATAATGGATGGTAATACTCGAAGGAGTGGGGCTGTCGGTGCGATAAAAGGATTTAAACATCCAATAGAAATTGCCTATCATGTAATGACTGACATTGAACATGAAATATTGGTCGGTGCTGGGGCAGAACGATTTGCAGAAGAAATTGGTGCAGAACGTTATGTCAATGAGATGGAGCATACACAAAAGGAATGGCAGAAATACATAGATATGGTATTAAACAAGGAACAGAAACAAAGGTTTCCTAATATTCGACTCGTTGACATAAAGCCCAAGCCTTCTGACCCTGAACATCTATTTGACACAACAGTTTATCTTGTACAGGACAATACTGGCAGAATTGCAACAGGAACAAGTACTTCTGGTTGGCCATGGAAATACCCTGGCAGACTTGGTGATAGTCCAATTATTGGCGCAGGTAGTTATGCAGACAGTCGTTATGGTGCCTGTGCCTGTACACATACTGGCGAAATGACTATTCGTGCAAGCACAGCACGGTCAGTTGTACTTTACTTAAAAATGGGATTATCTGTATCCGATGCTGTATATGAAGCAGTAAATGATTTAACAGAATTGAAAACAGGCTTTATTAACGCTGTAACAGTTTATGCTATTGACAACAAAGGTAATTACAAAGTAGTAGGACTAAATCCTAATAAAGAAGTTAAGTATTTTATTTGGTACCCTGACCTTGATGAGCCTCAAATTCGAGACGCAGAAATTATAAGAACATAGATGTTAAAATATATCTGAGAGTATGATTTACCTCTTAAGTAGGGGAAGAGTAAAAAACTTTTCAAAAGTAAAAGTGTATTTTAATTAGCCTACTCACGGTTTCTTAATCGTCCCCGTAAGTGTCTCTATAAGGATGGTTTCGTATTGTTCTTTGTCTTTCCATTCTACTGCACAACGAACAGGTTCGCCTTTCTCATCGGGACACGTTTTCCCTTCGTTATCTATAATTAACGGAATTGTTTTCATCTCTACTACATCCTCTGCCCAAATACAATAAATGGCAAGGGTATCATATAAAACGCTACTCTCATTCTGCGGATAGTGTTTTCGGTTTGTCCATATATTGTAGTTTTCGATAACGACTTGAGCCAATGGCGATTTAGAATTTTCTACAGCCTGATAACGTTCTTCTTTAAGAATAATTGTCCCGCATGTATCTAACGGTATAATGGTAATATTCCATGGAGCGGAAAATACTTTTTTGGCACTTTCTACGTCTCGGCAGATGTTGTATTCACAATCTCGTTGTTTCTTCCCTCCATATCCACGATATACACTACCAGCCATAGATACAACCCGAGCTTTCTCCGCAATATCAGGGGCTAATTCTAACGCTTTTGCTATATTCATCATCGGTCCTATAACACACAAGATTACCGTATCTTTTGCGTTACGGATTTGCTCTACCATTTTCTCGACACCATTTTTATAAATAGTTCCTTTATATGTGTCTAACGAATAGTTTTCAATCCACTGTTCTTGATTTATCTTTTTATCACTTGTTTTTACACCGATTCCAATAGGAATTTCCGTTTTTCCCACACGTTCTAACATTTTCGCTACCAATTTTATCTTTGTCTCCGTATCATCACAGGCAGTTACTATCAATTTTAAATCGACCTTTTCCGAGCCTAAAAGGAACATGAGTGCCCATGTATCATCGATGTCATCGCCAATGTCTGTATCCAGAATAACCTCAGGCAGAGCCATCACGTTCCAACACAACAAACATAAAAATAAACTGAGTAAATATTTCATTATGTATCTCCTTATCTATAAAATTATTGGGGTACTTGTCCAGCAAGCAATAAAGCACCTACAACAACAACATTTTCACCTAATTCGCATGAACTAATTTCATAACGATATCGGAATGGCATAAAAACGAGTTCATCTACACGTTCTCGGATACGGGACAATAACGGTTCCCCTATTAGAGACACTCCTCCCCCCAAAGCGATTCGTTCGGGATGGAATAATGTAATAACGTTAGAAATCGCTAACCCTAAGGATTGAGCAATACGATCCAATTCCTCACAGGCGAATGGGTCACCCTGCATTGCATACTTGCCCAAAAGAACGCAATTTAATTGGGATACCTTACCATCAACATGTTTCCATAAAGCACTATCTTCTGGGACATATCCTTGTTTAGTTAATCGCCGTTCAATATTCCAGCCAGAACATATATTTTCAAGTTTATCAAACACACCAGCCCCCTCTTTTGTCCAATCAGGAACATACGTATGCCCAATCTCACCAGCACCGAAACCCTGACCGTCATAAAGTTTCCCGTCGATAATTAGTGCTCCACCGATACCACTTCCGATATTCATATAAAAGAAGTTTTTTGTACCACGTCCTCGTCCACAACAATATTCAGCCCAACCCGCGGAATTAGCATCATTTGCAACAATTGTTGGTAAATCACATTTGTCCTCAAACCATTTTTTTAGGGGGAAACCTTCCCAACCACTTATTTGATGAGAGACCAGAACTGTTCCATTATTGCTATTTATTGGACCACCAAAGCCGATACCTATTGCCCTGATTGTTCTACCTTCCTGTGTAGATTTTTTTATCATGGTGTGGGTTGTTTCTGTAACCCAATCCAGAATATCCTGAGATTGCCAGCCCGATAGAACCTTGCACCGCTCTAAAGTGTGGATATTTCCTTTTTCATCACCCACCGCTACTTGTAACTTTGTGCCACCAATTTCTATACCTATGAACATAGTTAATGTCCCCTTATATCAGTGACCTTTTAGCTATGTTTATTATCTATGGAGTGGCAATGCACCTCCTCCATAGGAGTTTGTTTCTCATGTTTTTTCAAGCACAATGTATAAATGGATTGTTCTTTTTGTGGATTCTTACCTTTCTTCTCAAAATATTCTTGAATCACTTTTTGAGAAAAACTCAGTTCATATTTTTTATACTGTTCAAATCTTTTCTGAACCTCTGGCAACTGCAATTTGTCGCAATATTCATTGGTTAAGATACGTAATACAATCCGTTTACGCATTGCCCAGAAATGGGAATTGTTGTATGACTCATCGAAGCCAGGCGTAATGTAGTTCCTTAAATCGATTGGACGCACTAACTTCCATTTTCCATCCACTCTTTCAATATATGGAGGGTTTCCACCACAAAGGTCACGAGCAAGACAGAATCCTTGAAAATTTGCTTCAAGGTCACCATGCGAAAATATACCATCAACCAATTTGCCTACTAAATTATCTTCATGAACCACCCCCCAAAGCACAACCTTCCGCATCGCTTCTTCTTCTGATAAACCCTCCTTAATATATTCACAGTATTTTTGATAGTACCGCCTGCCAAAACCAAGGAAATGACACATCTTATCAATACCAAAATAAATATCTCCAACACGAATTGTCCGTGCCATCGGCAAAATATAGGGGAAGGCAAAACCTCGATGGATACTCATCCTTTGATACTTCCTTGCTCCAATACTCATGTTGGGATACTTCTCAATTTCTGGGTCGTGTCGGATGAATGTGCGAAATCGAGACCAGCCTAAAAACTGGAAGAAATGATAATAAATGGCTACCGTAAGTTCCTCTGTGTCTTCAATAGGTTTTGCTCGTTTGTTTACTTTTTCAAGATAATCCGACAATGTGTCATTGAAATATTTGTTTAATTTGTCCGCAGAATCTTTTAATTCTATGCCCCACGTTAAATACTGGTCTGTCTCAGCAGAAAACGCAAACATGGGAAAGAGCATCATAACCATTAATATTAATAAAATGTCTCCTCTTAAACCTTTCATAATTTAATAAACCTTATTTGTTTTGTACATGTAGAGAATATTGTATATAAAACAAATTATCATTAACAATTGAGACCTTATACTTACAAAATCCTTTTAACAATCAAAGAATAATTTGTTGATGTATAAATAAATGAAAAATAGTTATACATTGACATGGCAATATTTGTAAGTATTTTCTGTTCTTCATAACAATTAATAATCATAAAGTTCATGAAACGATTATTTTTGTTCAGAAGTCATTAAAATAAAAAAAGTGAGTGGCTTTAGAAAGGAAAGTATTTATGAAACAGTTGTTTGTTAAAGAATCCCGTAATTTTTTGTTGTTGTTTATTGTATCCCTTTATCTTATTTTTTTACCTTACTGTATTTATGGTGAAGAATCTCCTTCGCAAAAAACGGAAACATGGTTTGTTCCAAAGATTATTGAGAACCCAGAAGTAAAAGAATTGGATAAGGAGGGGAAAGGGACACTATATCAAGTAGGGGAATTAAAACTGTGCGTGCTTGAAGGGTCATATTACGATATGGGTGTACAGCATGGTCGCATGTTGGCAAAAAATATTCACCATGTATTTAAAACAGGATATATTAAAAAGGCGTTGTGGGATCGAGGATATACCCCAGAGTATGCATACGCCCAATCTGCTCGAATGGTAAAACATATCCCAGAACGATTTCTCGAAGAAGCACAAGGTATTATTGATGGGTTGAAAAAGGCAGGAATAACCGATATTTCTTTAGAAGAACTTCTATTAGGCACAACCGTTGCAGAAATTCTTCATTTTCCACCTGATAGCCCTCCTGAAAGTGGTAAAGGATTCTCGCCAGATTCACCTGAGGTGCATGCAGTAAGTAAAACAGATTTGACATCAGGACCTCAATGCACAAACTTTGCATTCTGGGGCAAATGGACAGAAGATGGCAGAATACTACATGCACGCAATCTCGACTGGAGTTGCCAACGTGATGCTCAAGATGATGCGGTTATCTTTGTTTATCACCCCACGGATGGAGTTAAACCATACATGCTTATGGGATGGGCTGGTGGATTAGGTAGTTTGACAGGTATGAACGCACACCAAATATCAGTAGGCCAGGCAACACTCCCAAATTCCAATAGCACCTTTGATGGTCGCCCATGTTTTATTACCGTGCGGATAATGTTGGAACAGGATACTCTGGATAAAGTAGTAGATGTGGTGCTAAAAGGACCAGAAGGCACTGGTTGGAATTATACAATTGCGGATGCAAAGACAAATACTGCGAGATGTATAGAGTCAGACCCTGCGATTAAAAATGTTTATGGACCTAATGACCCAAAAGAAAATGATGAAACGAAACATTACGGATTACCAGATATGATACGTCGCACCAACCATCCTGTAAGTAAAGAGGGATTGGTTGCATTAGCCAAGCGTGTTGGACCTTTGATTAAGCCACCTCTACATATTGAAACATGGGAACAGTTCAAACTGGTGCTGTTCCTGTTTACCAATCATAACACTTACCAGCGGTATGACTGGTTAGGTAAACAGTTCCAGTCCCAAGATGGCAAAGGTCCTATTACTATCCAAACAGCAATGGAATGGCTTGCAAATGGACCTGTCCATAATCCAGAAACGCTTCACTCCTGTGTGTTTGACCCCAAAAATCTTATTATTTATGCATCAATTGCACAGAACAATCCTATAGTAACTGCGTCTCATTGTCCCTACACAAAACTTGACATGAAACAGTGGTTTTAAACCCTATATATGAAAGTTTATTCGTACTAATAAAATATTAGAGCATTCATAGGGCAAATTAGTGTATTGATTTTTTAGTTATTATTTTATTAAACTATAATGCTTTGGGCAGGCAAAGAGAGGAAAACAAAAATTTATAAATATTTTCAATACAAAATTAGATTTTATGATGTTTTTTCAAATAGAACATAAAGATAAAAATTCGAATGCAAGAACAGGGAAAATACATGTAGCCCATGGAGAAGTGGAAATTCCTGTATTTATGCCTGTGGGTACACAGGCTTCTGTCAAAGCCCTGACACAGGAGGAATTGGAGAGCATAGGGACAACTATTATTCTTTGCAATGCGTACCATCTTTATTTGCGACCTGGCCTTGAAACGTTATCGATGGCAGGTGGTGTTCATTCCTTTATGAGCTGGAATAAGCCCATTTTGACAGATTCTGGAGGGTTCCAACTTTTTAGTTTAGCACATCTCAATAAGGTTACACAGGAAGGGGTTATTTTCCAAAGTCATATTGACGGCTCCCGACATCATATTACACCTGAAAAAATGATTCAGTTCCAAATGGATATAGGGGCAGATATTATCATGAGTTTTGATGAGTGTACCCCATATCCTGTCTCACATAAAGATGCAGAAAAATCAATGCGGAGAACAATTGTTTGGGAGAAAAAAGGTTTCGAATATTGGAAGGAACGGAGTGAACAAACCTATTCACAATTGTTTGGTATCTTACAAGGGAGTGTATATGAAGATTTGCGAGAAAAATGTGCGGAGGAATTATGTCCGATTGATTTTCCAGGTTTTGCAATTGGTGGTGTAAGTGTAGGGGAAACAGACGAAGAGAGACATAAAATAACAGAACTTTCCGCAAAACTACTACCTGAAAACAAACCGAGATATTTAATGGGAGTAGGTGCACCAGAGGATGTGTTATGGGCTATTCGGTGCGGAGTGGATATGTTTGACTGTGTTATGCCGACCCGAAATGCAAGAAATGGTTGCCTTTTTACATCTCACGGAAAATTAAATATACGAAATGCACGGTTTGTTCGCGACTTCACGCCGATAGATGGCGAATGTAATTGTCCCGTATGTACACGATATACTCGTGCATATTTGAATCATTTGTATAAAGCAAAGGAAATTCTGGCTTTTCGATTAAATACATTGCATAACGTCTATTTTATGTTAAAATTATTCGAAAAGATTCGTCAGGCTATTCGGGAAGACCGATATCTCGATTTTTATAATGACTTCTTTTCCAAGTATAATATAGGGAAATCAGAGGTCATAGAGTAAAAGGTTTATTATTTTATTTTTTTATTTTTAAATAACACGAAAGGAATAGTAAATGTGGCGGTTTCTTTTTGCACAGGTGGAAGAGGCTGTCCCTGCTGAAGTCGCAAAAACTGCACAGGAGGCAGGACAACAGACATCAACCACAACAGCAACGCCGAGTCCCTGGGGCAGTATGCTACCAATGATTTTAGCGTTTATTGCTATCATGTATTTTTTGATGATACGTCCCCAACAAAAACGGGAAAAAGAACGGCGAGAAATGTTAAATGCTTTAACAAAAGGAGACAAGGTCGTTACTACAGGAGGAATGTACGGAACGGTTGTTGACTTATCGGAAGACAAAGTGACCCTTCG
>JAIWNQ010000016.1 GCA_020216745.1 Candidatus Hydrogenedens sp. | reverse complement strand
AGTGGATGATAAAGTAGAAATAGATTTCGTTCGCGGAGCTGTAGCACAAATTGTCTCGAAAGCCAATGAGAAGAAGTGAAAAATTAATTAATAATTTTAACCATATAAATAACATAAAGGAGCATAAATAAACCTATGTATAAGAATCCATATCGAGCATTATTAATCTGGATTGTTATTATCTGGTCGATTATTCAGGTGTATCCCACATTGGGCTGGTTAACCTTATCGGATGAGGCACGACAAGCCCGATTAGAAAAGTGGCGACAGGAAGACGATGAATGGGCAAAAAGGAAGCATAGTTACACAGAAGAAATGTGGAAGACAATCCGTCGCTGGGCTGAGTTTGACCGTGACCGTGTTATAAATCTCGGATTAGACCTCCAAGGCGGGGTGCACATGGTTTTACGATTCGATATTAATGATTTACCGCCAGAACGTTTGCAAGAATATCGAGACCGCCGATATTCTGATGCAAATATCGAGAAAGAGGTTCAGGAAATTGTTCTTCAACAGATTCGGCGAAGAGTAAATGAATTTGAAGCAAGAGAACCTGTTATTCAGGCATTAGGAAATAACCAGATTCAGATTCAATTACCTGGTGAAAAGAATGTAGAACGTGCAAAAAACTTAGTAAAGAAAACAGCACAATTAAACTTTCATATCGTTGCCGAATTGAATGATACTATACAACTGTTTCAAAAAATAAAAGAAAAATATCCAGAGGAATTTAATGCCTTTATTCAACGCCCAAAATTGAAAGGCGACCATTTTACTGTCCGTGTCGAGAATTACGACCGTGTCCGTCGATTGATTGAGACATGTGAGAAAGAGGGGCTGATTCCAGAAGATAAAATGTTAGCATTCAGTCAACCTCCAAAGCCGTACGAGGAGCAGGTTTATAAACTTTATTATATCGATAGAAAACCGATAGCGTCTGGTGAAGGGTTGCGTTCTGCGGTGGCGATTCCAGACCAGAACAACCCACCAAATTGGAAAATTTTGTTTGAATTTAACAATGCTGCAGGTGCACTTTTCGGTGAGGCAACTGAAAAAAATATAAACAAACCAATGGCAATAGTTCTGGATGGTATGGTCTGTTCCGCACCAGTTATTAGAGACCGAATAACCACCCGAGGTGAAATTACGGGCAATTTTGAGCAACCCGAAGCAACTGACCTTGCCATTGCCCTTAATTCAGGCTCCATGTTTGTGCCCGTTAAAGAAGAATTTACCCGTATCGTTGGTGCAAGTTTAGGGGCAGACGCAGTTAATAAAAGTGTTATTTCTGCCATTATTTCACTTATTATTGTCAGCGCATTTATGGCAGTATATTATTTATGGGCTGGTGTTATCGCCTTAATAGGTTTGGTTGTCAATTTCCTAATCATACTTGCCCTGATGGCATATTTTGAAATGACCTTAACATTGCCTGGTGTTGCAGGTCTTATCTTAACTATCGGTATGGCAGTAGATGCGAATGTGCTTATTTACGAACGTATCCGTGAAGAGTTAAAATTAGGACATGCCTTAGCAACTGCGGTGAGCAATGGCTTTGCAAGGTCAGCGGTAACCATTCTTGACGCAAATATAACCACACTTATAGCCGCAGCGGTACTATTACAATTTGGTACTGGTCCCATTGAAGGATTTGCAATAACCCTGAGTGTTGGCGTATGTGCCAGTGTCTTCGCCGCATTAGTTGTTTGTCGAGCATTATTTGACTTCCTTTTAGACAGAAGAATAATCAAATCTCTTCCGATGCTGAGTGTCATTCCAATGAAACCTAAGATTCCGTTTTTACAGCTCAGATATTATGCATTTACATTTAGTGCCGTGTTAATTGTCGTAGGTATGGCTGTTTTCGCATGGAGAGGCAAAGAAAATCTGGGCGTAGATTTTGTTCAGGGAACAAATATCAACGTGCAAATTAACAATGACCAACCTATTCAGCCTGGTTCTGTCAGAGAAGCTTTGGCAAAGAGCGGATTTGGCAAAGCCATTGTCCAATTAACAAGTGAACAAGATGTGGAAGCAGGAAATCGGTTCTTAATCCGCATCGCTGAAACGGATATACCAGGAATAGCCAAGTCAACCTCTACGAATCCGACAACGTCCGAAATAAAACAAGAAGAGAACCCAAACACTGCACCTATAACTGCTTCCATTGCTGGCAATTCAGGAGGCGATGATATTGGTTCTGTAATTCAAAAAGCATTGGCTTCTCTTACAAAAACTGGTAAACCAGAAGATGTAACCATAGAAGACCAACAAACAGTAGGACCAGCAGTAGGTGCCCAGCTACGTATAGATGCAATAAAATGTATTTTCTGGTCGTTTGTCTTTATCATTATCTACCTCTGGTTCCGTTTCGAACTTAAGTTCGGGGTTGCCGCAGTAACCGCATTAGTACACGACGTACTCATAACATTAGGTGTCTTTGCAGTGCTACGTCGTCAGATTGATATGGGTGTTATCGCTGCAATTTTGACTATTATCGGTTATTCATTGAATGACACAATTGTGGTTTTTGACCGTGTCCGTGAAAACTTGAGATTGTATCGTGGTAAAGGATATAAGTATATCGACATACTAAATATATCTATTAACGAAACATTAAGTCGAACTATTTTGACTTCTTTGACAACGTTGTTTACGGTATTTGTACTATTCATATTTGGTGGAATCGCTATTCATGACTTTACGTTGGCACTGCTTGTCGGTATTGTCATAGGAACATATTCATCCATATTCATTGCTTCACCCATAGTCCTCATTTGGGAAGGTATGAGTGAACAACGACAACTACGATTAGCGTCTCAAGCGAAAGGTGGTAGCACAAAGAAAACAACACAAGCAAGGGCAGGTGCAAAAATATAATTTGTGTATTTGCGAATGAAAAAATAGTTTCAGGGAGAGTTAAACCTCTCCCTGATTTGTTTTAAAGTATAGAATTTCAATAAATTATTAGTATATGGATGTGACGTTACTTTTATATCTAAGTATTTTATTCGGAACAGCATTATTTATTGCTTTACTGTTTCGTGCAATTCGGTTTCCTTCCATTATAGGATTTGTGCTCGCAGGTATTACTTTAGGTCCATCAGGATTAAAACTTTTTGATGAAACCTGGGTCCCTTATTTTATTGATTGGGGGGCTGTCTTTCTTTTCTTTATTGTCGGACTTGAATTAAGCCATACTTTACATCTAAAGTCCATGTGGACGTCTCTTAAATCGGGTGGGGCACAAATAGTATTATCTCTTATAGCCTTCGTTGTCCTTTGCGGACTATTAATAAACGTCGATAGTAAATTAGAAATCTTGACTTTGGGTTTTATCATGTCCCTTAGCAGTACCGCAGTTGTTTTGAGATACCTTCAAGACCGTGCTGAATTAGAAACCCCTTATGGAATAATGACCACAAGTACATTAATTCTCCAGGACATTGCAACAATAGGCTTTCTTATCTTTGTTTCTTTCTCCATTTTTATACCTGGCTCACAGGAAGGATGGAATGGAAAATTATTAGGGCTCGGTTTGGGACTGGTAGCTATTTTAGTTTTAATACCAAGCCGAAATTTAATGCCGTATATCGTAACATTTGTTGCGAACCGTGGCGGATTAGATTTATTAACCTTATTTGCTTTGTTTTGTGCAATTATAGGGGCATTTGTCGCTAATTATTTAGGCTGGTCAGCAGGCTTAGGGGCTTGTCTTGTAGGACTGCTACTTGGTCAATCCGATGAGAAACATCAACTCGTTGCCGAAGTTCGACCATTCCAGGATGTTATTTACGCATTATTCTTCATCTCTATGGGCATGATTTTTCCGCTGGAATGGGTCATATCTCATTATATTCTGGTTGTTGTTATGACCTTGGGAATTTTAGGGATTCGGTTCGTCTTAAATTATTCAGCCCTAAAATTAGCGGGGATAACTCCACGTCTTGCGATTCTTGTCTCAATGCAACTATTGCCATTGAGCGAATTTAGTTTTATTATCTGTCGTGAATTTTCAAAAGGAGAATATATATCACCGGATGTGTTCAATGGCGTAACCACATTCACCGTGATAACAATGATAATGGGCAGTATTTTACTTCTCTATATTGAGCCTATTAATCAAAAGCTTATCCAGTTATTTACAAACAAAAATCAGGAGCCACAACCTGAGCAAACAAACCAGAGCAAACTTATAGGTCCTCATGTAGTTATTATCGGGTTCGGACTAACAGGTCAAAATCTTGCGAAGGTATTAAAATCAACAGGTATCCCATTTGTTGTTATAGAAATGAATAAGGAGCTTGCTAATAAAGCCAAAGAGATGGAGCCGACAAAATTAATTATTGGCGATGCAACTCAACAAATCATCCTAAATCAAGCAGAACTTGAAACCGCTCAGGCTGTGGTAGTTGCTGTGAACGACCCAGTGGCGTGTAGAAAAATTGTAGGGCAAATTGCATCCCGACTACCGCATCTTTACATCCTGGTTCGAACCCGTTTTGTACGTGAAATAGATTTACTGAAACGATTAGGAGCAAAACAAGTTATTCCAGAAGACTTCGAGACATCTATTGAAGTAATAGCCCATATCTTAAAGAGGTGTGGGGTGCCAGATAATATTGTGGAAGCTGAAACAATAGCAATTCGCATCGATGGCTATGCAATGCTTCGTGGAAAGGCAAGCTCACGTGTCGGTGTTGAAGAGATGATACGAATATTAGAACGGACAACAACACAAACCTACTATTTAGCCAGTAACAGTTTCGCTGTCGGCAAAACCCTCGCACAAATTGATTTAAGACGACGTACTGGATGTTCCATCATAGCGGTAGTTCGGGCTGGAGTTCCAACACCAGGACCTGCAGGCGACTTTGTCCTATCCGCAAATGATGTGTTAGTCCTTGTCGGTGCCCATGCCCAGATAGAATCCGCCCGAAACCTTTTAGGAAAAGAAAAATTAGAAGAGAACGAATAAAAAATTTTTTTGTGATTGTAAATGCAAAAGAGAATGTTTATGAAGTAATAAAGGCAATTTCTCTATAAATCTGTGATAGGGGTCGTTATACAAAACAAAAAGGTAGGATTCCCATTAAAATAACTACACAATTGTATCTTTAACCTATCGCCCTTATCTAATTTGAACTCACTCATTACGTCAAAACGCTGAAAATCTGAGGGGTAATAATATTTTAATGACATGGCATAAATCTTGTTAATCCATGAAAAACTAAATCTTAAATTTAATTACGATGATACTAATGTAATGAACTTGTGATTAAGAAAGGATGCATCTATGCGAAGTATTAGAGGAAATTATGTTTTATTAATTATCGTGTTCTTTTTATTTGTCATTATCAACAATCGTAGTTTCGCAGAAGAGCAAGTAAATAACACATTAGACCCCAAGGTGGTTTTGGATACGTTATGGGTTTTAATTACTGCTTTCTTAGTCTTCTGGATGAATGCAGGTTTTGCGTGTGTAGAGGCTGGTTTTTGCAGAGCAAAGAATGCAGTAAATATATTGACGAAAAATTTTATCGTTTTTGGAATAACATTGGTGTGCTTTTGGGCAGTAGGCTTTGCATTGATGTTTGGAGATGGAAATCCAATAATAGGATTAACAGGCTTCTTTCTATCAGGTTCAGATAATAGCCCATCCATCGGCAACGTATATCAAGGGGTATACAGTTCTTTAAATTGGACTGGCGTTCCATTAGAAGCCAAATTTTTCTTTCAAGTTGTTTTTGCAGGAACATCAGCCACCATTGTTTCAGGTGCGGTAGCAGAGAGAATACGATTTTCTGCCTTCCTATTATTCTCTGTGGTAATATCATCTATTATCTATCCGATAGCAGGTCACTGGATATGGGGTGGGGGTTGGCTTAGTTCCTTTTTAGGCGTCGGGTTTAAAGACTTTGCTGGGTCGACAGTGGTTCATTCTATTGGTGGCTGGTCAGCATTGGTAGGGGCATGGTTATTGGGACCTCGTTTAGGTAAGTATGGGAAGAAAGGTGAGATTACGCCTATCCCTGGGCATAATCTATCGTTAGCGACATTAGGAGCATTAATTTTATGGTTAGGTTGGTTTGGCTTCAATCCTGGAAGCACCATGGAGGCAAATCCCGCTAAAATTGCTCATGTCGCATTAACCACTGCGATGGCAGCAAGCACAGGTATTGTTATTTCCTGTTTATATGCATGGATTCGATTAGGAAAACCAGATTTAACTATGATTATAAACGGTTCACTTGCAGGTTTAGTGGCTATTACCGCTCCTTGTGATGGGGTCAGCGTCTTTGGAAGCCTGATTATAGGTGCTATTGCAGGAATTATTGTCGTTGAAAGTGTATTATTTTTTGACCGCATAAAAGTTGATGACCCCGTTGGAGCGATTTCCGTTCACCTCGTTAATGGAATTTGGGGAACATTAGCAGTCGGTTTGTTCGATGTAGAGAAAGGACTACTTTATGGAAACGGTGGAAAATCGCTTTTAGTACAACTTGTGGGTATTATAGCGGTCGGGATTTTCGTATTATGTGTTTCCTCAATCGCATGGCTAATTATTCGGGCACTCATAGGTTTGCGTGTCGATGCAAATGAAGAATATTTAGGTTTAGACCAGAGCGAAATGGGACTTGAAGCATATCCAGAGGAGAGAGCCATCCCCGAATATATTTTAGCAAAAGATGCCTAATTGGTACTTTTGCAATTATTCTGTTTCAATCGCCTTACTTGTTCATCAGGATGCTCTGTATATTCTTCTACGGTCTTGTAAATCGTAAAACCTGCTTTTTGATATACAGGCAATGCGTTCGGACTATCTAATGAACATGTATGAAGCCAATACCTCTTCGCTCCTCGTTCAAAAACAAGTCGTGAACTCCAGTCCAATAAATATATCCCAATGCCTCTTCCATAATATTCTGGGAAAATACCAAAATAGGCTAATTGAACTTCTGGGAACTCTCTAAAATCCAACTCCACCATGCCTATCGGTAAATAGTGAATATAAGGCACATATAACTCTACCTTCGGATGATGAATATCCTCAAGAACCTGCCCATCAGATTGTAATTTCCGTTCCCACCATGTCCATGGCGAACCGATAGTATCATATAAATAACGGTAAAAGTGAATCGGTGGCTTTTCAATCCTTTCTATATGAAACCCCTCAATATTAATGTTTCTCGGCTCTCTCTCTGGCACATTAAAAAGTTCCAGATACCATGTCGTTAGTAAAATTTTGTCTTCCTGCACGTTTATCTCCATATATATCAGTTACTCTGCATCCATAACAGCATAATGCATAGTATTCTAATGTATCCTACTACTAAATAACAACAGAACATATTACGCCGTAAGGAATGGAAGTGTAAGATGTTAACAATGAGTGGGGTAGTTGCTACCGCATCTCTTGTCCGCCAGTGACATTAATTGCCTGTCCTGTCATATAACTTGCTTCGTCACTGGCTAAAAAGACAACTACATTGCATACATCTTCATATCGACAGGGACGTTTCATCGGAACCTGGTCAATATACTTTTTCCGTACTTCTTCTTCAGAAATCCCTTGATTTTTCGCATATTGTTTGAAAAGGCTTTCCGTCCATAATGGAGAGTCCAATAAATTTCCAGGACAAATCGCATTGACACGAATCCCATGCTCTGCAAATTCCAGAGCCAGACTTTGTGTTACTCCAATCCCTCCAAATTTGGCTCCAGCATAAGCAGAATTTTTAAAACTTCCTTTCTTGCCAGATTTGGAGTTTATTTGTATTACCGTTCCGTATTTATTGGGCAACATCACACGTATGGCTTCACGAGCACAGATGAAATATCCGACCAGGTCAATATCAATAACCTTCCGCCATGCAGAAATATCAAAACTAATAGAATCTCCCGAGATAAGTATCCCGGCGTTGCATACCATTATGTCCAAACCGCCAAGCTGTTCCACTGCTTTATCTACTGCATTTCTGACCATTTCCGCATTGGTAATATCTACCTTCTCTGCGAAGATGTTACGACCTGTGTCTTCTGCTATCCGTTTTGCGGTTTCCGACATTTTTTCAATGTTAATATCCCAGCCTACCGCATCTGCACCTTCCTGTGCGAGCCGTTTTAATATAGCCTCTCCTAAGCCTTGAGCTGAACCAGTGACAATTGCTTTTCTACCTTTTAATCGTTCCATGGCAAATACCTCTCCAATAATTTTTCTTCTGCTTGTTGTGTCCACGTTCCATCTTTTGAAAGATATTGACCCACTTCGGGTAATATCTCCGGTATTTTTTCCAGAGGTATTAATGGCAAATCAAGTATCTGCGGATAAATAACCACTTTGCCAGGGAAGCGTGCTTCTTTCACCGCTTTTAGCCCTTCATGAGCGGAAAAAAGACCGCCAATCACAGCAACACTCCGATTTGTATCCCGAGAACCTTCTTCTACAGATTGCAATACATGGCTTAAATCTGAAATCCTGCTCCCACTGCAACCGATAATTTTTACGCCCTCACAAATCTTTTTCAATGACACATTCGCTATGGTGCCTATTCCCAATCCTGCAAAAAGATTTACAAATCCACACGGAGCAGAAAAATCAACCGCCTGCGTTACCAATGCAGGCACCGGTGCTAATAAAACAACATCAGTATAACCCTTCGGAGCTAACGATTCAAGATGTTTGTTTAAAGAGGTAGTATCAGCAAAATCTTTGGTGCAAACGGTAATCAATTCAACATGTCTTTTCTTTAATAATTCCGCCGACCTTACCCGCAAATGTTCCAATCTACCTGCATCTAAATCCGTAACCACTACTTTCCGTGGCCCATCCGTCTTTTCCAATGCCCGTTGAACATGCATCTGCCCCATCGGTCCACCAGCCCCAATAAATAAAGCAATTCCATCCGGCATTAGGTCAGACCGCATATTCTTTTCTTTTATCGCATCTAATGTCCGCCCACCTCCTATAATTCGCTTATATTCATAATGAACCGAACCCACATCCACAGAGATATACTCATTTGATACGTCATCTGCGGAACCTAACACATACATTGTCCCATGAGGTGCTAAATATTTCAACCATGCCTCCATCTGTTTCCCAGAAGATATATCAGATATTTGTATGATAATATCTTTAGATGTTTCCCCTTCCGCAGGGAATTGAGTCGGAGCAAATATTTTTGACTTCGGGAAAATGTTTAATATGTGTGGGTCAGGATTCGCTGTTATATACCACGGGCTATCTGTGTCAGGATAGATACGGTCCTCTAAACGATACGACATTTCCACACATGCCCACGGCTCTGCCAGCGCAGAAGCACTGTAACCCGTAGTTGGCTTTACAGGCAATAGATAGCAACCATCATCCCCTGCCAACGCTTTTTCATCTAAATAAGTATATTGTTGCATACCGCCCGGAATTAAATATCCAAAAGCATATCCAACACCTTTATAATAAATATCTGCCTGTACAATGAAACGGTCTCCCTTCTTAAATGCCTTCGCCCACTGCGACCCTGCTTTTACTACCGTAACCGCACATTCATGACCCAATACAATAGGCTCTTCCGCTAAATTCCTACCACGAAGACGCGGATGATTACCGCCCAGATTAACAATCTTAATGTCTGATAGACATATCCCTAATGCATCAATCCGCAATAAAATTTCGTTATCATTCGGCTCGCGAAGTGGTAATAAAACAGGCTTGCCATTCTTACCGATATTTTCCAATCCAGAACCAAACACCTGCCATGCATAGTATTGCTCTGGAATAGGATGTTCTACATTACGAAATTTCTGTAATTTGTCGCTCATAATAAACTCCTTAACATTTTCGTTCAAAGTAATTTCTGACGGTAATGTTCATCTGGTCGCGTGTCAATTCGACGAACTGCAGAATCACTCAAAAATTTAGGTCCACCGCAAGACGCAGAGCCAACAACAATCTGAGCACATTTCTCAGCCATTAGCGTTATCGCCTGAACCTTACTCG
>JAIWNQ010000015.1 GCA_020216745.1 Candidatus Hydrogenedens sp. | reverse complement strand
CTTTTATTTGCCAGAAGGATGCATTCCTATGTGCGGCGGGAGGGGTTGAGATAACGCCGACGCTGGTGAAGAAGATAGGTATAGGCTTATTCGGTGGTGAAGGATTCATATTACAGAAATTAACGGGTGATGGTTTTGCATTTGTCCATATTGGGGGTACCGTTTTAGAACGGGAATTATCTGCAGGAGAGACACTTCGCGTAGATACGGGCTGTATTGCGGGGTTTGCATCTACAGTGAAATATGATATTCAATTTATGTCTGGTTTTAAGAATGTTCTGTTTGGAGGAGAAGGGTTGTTTCTTGCAACGTTGCAGGGACCAGGTAAGGTATATTTACAGACATTGCCATTTTCGCGTCTTGCGGACCGAATCATCTCTGCATCACGTAGGAATCGTGAAGAGACGAATATTGGTGGAGGAGGTAAGGGATTAGGTATGTTGGGACGGTTGATAGGTGGAGGCGATAGTTTTTAAGATGGAACGGTGGAACGAGTCTTCATTAATTTATCAAGGGAAAATTGTAAATGTTCGGGTAGGCACAGTAACAATAGATGATGGGCAAACGGCATTTCGTGAAGTGATTGAACATCCTGGTGGGGTTTGTATTGCAGTGTTGGATATAGACCATGTGATACTGGTTCGTCAATTTCGTATTGCTATCGGTACTTATATCCTTGAGGCACCAGCAGGGAAGATTGAGCGGAATGAAGACCCGATGGAACGGGCAAAGAGAGAGTTGGAAGAAGAAACAGGCTATCAGGCAGGTGTGTTTGAGTATTTAGGGTCAGCATATTCTTCAGTCGGATATTGTTCCGAACGGATTTATTTTTATTTTGCCACGGACTTAAAATTTATTGGGACGTGCCCTGACCATGATGAACGTATTGAAGTTGTTCAGATTCCTTTGCAGGAAGTAAGAGAGCGACTTGCGAATTTTGGGTTTGATGATGGCAAAACTTATATTGCCTTACAGGCAATGTTATATCGTATTGATAAACATTAGATAGCACACATTATTTGTTTTCAGCCTCAATAGCGACTGTAAGGATAACCTCATCTCCCAATTGAGGAGGTGCATATTTTGTCATTCCAAAATCACTTCTTTTGATAGTAAATACAGCCTCAAAACCGATACGGTCTTCATTTTGCCTTCCTTTTCCAATACCGAGGAGATGTGCATCAAACTCTACGGGTTTTTCTACGCCTAATAAGGTGAGGGTCCCTTTTATGTGAAAGTGGTTATCGTCTATTTTTGTCCAAGAAGTACTTTTGAATATTGCCTCGGGATAGTGTTCAACATTAAAAAAATCAGTGCCTCGAAGATGTTCGTCCCGCTTATCATTAAGTGTATTTATGGAGGATGTTTTCACAATGGCTTCTATAGAGGAGTGTTCAGGTGTGTTGGGATTAAAAGAAATTTTGCCAGAAATGTCACTGAATGCTCCGTATACAGCACTTATCCCTAAATGTAGAATTCGAAACCATACAGAGGAATGCGTCGGGTCGATTTTGTAATCCATATTTGTGGCTGAAGCAGATAAAGCATAAGAAATAATTAATGTACATACTAAAAGAATTTTCGTTATATATTTCATATCTTATTCCTTTCTTTTATATTAACAATAACGAGATTTTATTAAGATATATTTCATATCGAGATATAAATTTTGAAAGAAAGGAATACATAGGAATGGGGACGGAAAAAGAATGGCCCTGACCTGTTTTGGAATAGGTCAGGGCGTAAGGATAAGAGAAAGAATTCGTATTATGCGGAGAAGAGAGCCATAATGTTAGCTACCCCTTGATTTACAGGTTGTTTTGTTGGGTAGCGAATGAATTCGACATGGCCATCTAAATACAACACATTACAGCCCCCTGGAATATGGTTGAAGAAGACCGTTGTTCCGCCGGAGCCTAACTGGTCGAGCATAATAAAAACACTGCTTTGGGCTTGTGCTGCAGTTGCAGGATTGTTTATATCCGTTATCAAGAAGCGTTCAATACCTTCACGCAGGCGATATACGGTAGTCGAACCGCCATTACCATAGTTGATGCCATTAAAGACAAGGTTCGACCCGCTAATATCTCCATCAATTGCTGCATTTAGGTCGGATACCTGAGCAGGATTTGGAGGGCCGGGATTCATGAACCAACCAACACCTGTAGCATGGTCCATAATCATTTGGGCAAGGGCTAATGGTAATTGAGCAGGAACTAATGCATCACCGCTAATAGAGATGTTTTGTCCCATCGCTTGTAACACAATTGATGCAATCCCAGAAAGAGAGCCCATCGGTACTAAGTCTGTGGGATTATCGCCCATCTTGTCGAATACCCAACCGAAATATGCATAACTGGCATCAACTAAATTCACACCATCATTTCCACCTAAATAATAACCGATATGGAAATCTTCTTGACCCACACCCAATGCAGATGCTTTCGCTGGGTCTAATGATACACCCTGCAATGATTTTATTGTTTCTTGTGAGTCGGATGGGCAAATTAGAATAGACGGGTCTGTTAAATACTCGGGATATATCGCTTTTACTTTTGGTCCAGCAGCGATATATTGTTTCCATTGCCCATCATAATTATCTTGTGCCACCTCAATCTCAATTGGTGGGAAGCGTTCACCTTTTGATTCGTTCGAATACATCTTAAAAACTAAACCCCATTGTTTGAGGTTGTTCTGACAGCTGGAACGACGTGCTGCTTCACGAGCACGGGCTAATGCAGGCAATAATATTGCTGCGAGAATACCAATGATTGCTATGACGACAAGCAACTCAATCAATGTAAAACCTGACTTCTTCATAATAACCTCCTTCCTATAAGTTGATTATGATTTGGAATTAATTATTGTAAGATTTTTTATCGTATTCACCTCCTTTCAGTAGTTAGTATATATTTATTATAATAAACTACATATTATATTTCAATTAACAACAAACCTGAAATAATGATTTGGATATTTATTTAGAGAGTGAGGACAAATTATTAATCTTTATTTGCAGTAAGTAGAAATGCTACCTGATGGCTAATCTATGAAAACTGACTATATTTATGAGGCGTCGAATATTGCCATGATATTGGCGAATGCTTGATTTATGGGTTGTTTTGTTGGGTAGCGGATAAATTCAACATGTCCGTCAAGATATAGGACGTTACAACCGCCGGGAATATGGTTAAACAGATTAATAGTTCCACCTGCACCTAATTGGTCTAACATAATGAAGATAGTGCTTTGTGCCTGAGTGGTGGCTGATGGATTGTTGATGTCAGTTATCAAAAATCGTTCGATACCTTCGCGAAGACGATATACAGTATTTGAGCCTCCGTTTCCGAAGCCAGTAAGGCGGTCACCTGTAATATCGCCATCCGCAGCCATGTTTAAGTCTTTAACCTGTTCAGGAGAGGGTTGACCATTTCCTTCTGCTATTTGCATGCCAACAATTCCTTGAGGATGGTTTAGAGCCATTTGTAGCAGGGCTAATGGTAGTTGAGCAGGCACTGTTTTTTCACCGGGGAGGTTGACTTGACTTATAATTTGTATAAATATATTTACTTCTGGTGGTAGTTGATTAATTTGTAGTAAATCATTAGGATTATCTCCCATTTTATCAAAGACCCAACCGAAATAGATATAGCTTGCGTCGATGACTGCGACGCCCTGGTAGTAACCGAGGTAATAACAGAAATGGTAATCGTCAGGTGTGAGATTTAATGGCACAGAAGTATAACCTTTAAGAGTTTTTTCGACTGTATCGTTTGCATCTGAGGGACAAATAATAATTGAAGGGTCGGTCAGATATTCGGGATAGATAGATTTCACTTTGGGACCTACTGCCATGTATAGTTCCCATACTCCTATATCTTCTTTTTGAGCGATTTCTAATTCAATAGGTGGAAATTTTTCACCTTTCGATTCGTTAGCGTACATTTTGAAAATTAATCCCCATTGTTTCAGGTTGTTTTGGCAACTGGAACGACGCGCCGCCTCGCGTGCTCGTGCTAATGCAGGTAGTAATATTGAGGAGAGGATGCCAATGATGGCAATGACGACTAATAATTCAATAAGTGTAAAACCGTTTCTTTTCATTTATCACGCTCTCTTTTGTATTAATCTATGCTGAGAACAATGACATAATATTTGCTATTGGTTGGTTAACAGGTTGTTTTGTTGGGTATTGAATGAATTCTACATGTCCATCTAAATACAGAACATTACACCCGCCAGGCAAATGATTAAACAATGTAATTGTTCCGCGGGCACCTATCTGGTCGAACATTACGAAGATAGTACTTTGTGCCTGAGCGGAGGCAGAAGGATTATTAATATCTGTTATTAGAAATCGTTCAATTCCCTCACGAAGACGATACACAGTATTTGAACCTCCGTTACCGAATCCTTCAAGTAATTCGCCTGATATATCACTGTCAATGGTCTGATATAGTTTTGTAAGTTGTGCTGGTGTGGGTTCTCCGTGATTGCGAGCGGTATACATGGCTGTTACCGCTTCGGGACTATTTAATATCATCTGTGTAAAAGCGTAAGGGAACTGAGCAGGCACTAATAAATCCTCTGAAAGTGAACCCTGTTCAATAAATTGAATAAGCAAATTTACTTCTTGACGCAGTTCACTGACCTTTAGCAAATCTGATGGATTGTCTCCCGATTTGTCAAATACCCATCCTAAATAGGCATAACTTGCATCAATCATGTTAACTCCCCATTCTCCGTGAAGGTGAAAACTGATATGAAAATCCTCAGGTGCTAATCCTAAGGCTTCGGCTATTTGTGGTTCTAAACTCACGGCTTTTAAGGATTGAATAGTTTCTTTAGAATCGGATGGACAGATAATTATTGATAGGTCTGTTAAGTATTCAGGATAGACAGCATTTACTTTTGGTCCCACATTGAAATAATTGGAATATATACCGTAATAGTCATTTCGTTCCGCTTCTACATCCATGGGAGGAAATTTTTCACCTTTTGATTCGTTGGCATACATTTTAAAAATCAATCCCCATTGTTTCAGGTTGTTTTGGCAACTGGAACGACGCGCTGCCTCGCGTGCTCGTGCTAATGCAGGTAGTAATATTGATGCAAGGATGCCGATGATGGCAATGACAACCAGTAGTTCAATCAAAGTAAAACCCTGTTTCTTCATCGTTGAAATTCCTTAAAACAATGAAAGATTATTTTTTATCTTCTTTTTATTATATTATCAGAAATAGTTTTTAAGTCAATTAATTTTTATTCGTGCATTTATGGTTTTCTGTTTTTATTTTCAACTACACCCTTTGTTGTGTACTATAAGATTATTTGCAAAAATGTTATTAAAAGTGAATTACCTTGTCGTTTGCAGACAAGGTAATTCATATTAAGAAGGCTGTAAGAAATCAATTATGAGGCTTCAAATAATCCCATGATATTTGCTACACCCTGGTTGATGGGTTGTTTCGTTGGGTAGCGAATAAATTCGACATGACCATCGAGATATAATACATTACAACCACCAGGAATGTGATTGAAAAGTAGAGTTGTTCCACCTGTGCCTAATTGGTCAATCATAATAAAGATACTACTTTGTGCTTGTGCTGTAGCGGCAGGGTTATTAATATCTGTAATCATAAATCGTTCAATACCTTCACGAAGACGGTAGACTGTATTTGAGCCACCATTACCGTAGCCTACGAGCAAACTGCCAGAAACATCACCATCCACACCATTATTTAAATCTGTAATTTGAGCTGGGCTTGGGGCAGAATGTGAATCGGCTGCTTGTATTGCTGCTACACCTTGTGGATGGTTAAGAGCCAATTGAGCGATGGCAAGTGGAAGTTGAGCAGGAACGAGCTGGTCTCCTGTTAAACTCACACTTCCGATTAGATTTACAAACATTTGCACTTCAGGTGGAAGTGAATTTATCGGTACTAAATCTCCTGGATTGTCTCCCATACGGTCGAATACCCAGCCGAAGTAAGCGTAACTGGCATCAATTACATTAACACCTGTTCCACCACCGAGATAGAAACCGAAATGGAAGTCATCTGGTGTTATTCCTAATGTGGGGAAACTATCACCTTTTAATGTGTCATTGACAGTGTCTTGAGAATCGGATGGACAAATAACAATGGATGGGTCAGTTAGATATTCAGGATAAATAGCCTTTACTTTAGGTCCTGCGGCAATAAATAAATCCCATTGTCCGTTATCATCGCGTTGTGCTGCTTCTAATTCTAACGGTGGAAAACGTTCTCCTTTGGATTCATTCGAATACATCTTAAACACTAATCCCCATTGTTTGAGGTTGTTCTGGCAACTGGAGCGACGGGCCGCTTCACGGGCACGTGCTAATGCAGGCAGTAATATCGCTGCAAGAATACCTATGATTGCTATAACGACAAGCAATTCAATTAATGTGAAGCCATGTTTCCTCATTGTTTGTTCTCCTTACTCTAAAAAATGAATTATTATATTAATTAAAATAATAAATCGATTTTTTATCCTTCTCACCTCCTTTCTTATTGAGTTAAAGTAATAAATACAATTATATAATATGAATCTAATTCTATTATAATATAAAATTATATAAATGTCAATAAAAATTAAAAGGGAGAACAAATAAATTTTAAGGGAATAAAATAGGTATTTATAGACTTTAATAAAATTAAAGAACACATTTTGGGTTATTCATAGTTATAAAATTCTTAAAAGGAGCCTTTATAGATTAAAGTTTTTTGTATAACTTTGATAGTTATTTTTTGAATTTTATTTTTCACTATGTTTGGTGAAATTCTTTATTTGAAAAGAAAGATATATTATACGTATAATTATGCATTCTTATTAAGAATATTTTATATTAAAGGAGACAAATATGGCATTGAGATTTACGAAAGATAATTTTGCATCTGAAACATCTACAGGAGTTAGCTTAGTTGATTTTTGGGCAGAGTGGTGCGGTCCGTGTCGAATGATAAGTCCAATTATTGATGAGTTGGCTAAGGAATATGAAGGTAGAGTTAAGATAGGTAAAGTGAATGTAGATGAGGAGATGGAGTTGGCGGAACAATTTGGTGTTTCGAGTATTCCGACACTGGTAATATTGAAAGATGGAAATGAAGTAAAACGGTTTATAGGTTTAACTCAAAAAGCAGTTATTTCTTCAGCACTTGAGTCATTTTTAGGTTAGTATTTTCAGGACATAATTTTAAATAATACAAACTAATAACACTTCCCTGATAATTAGTTTATTAATAGGTAGAGTATAAAAACAAAAAAATTAATATTAGGAGAGTTCTATATGAATCTGAGGTCTGTTGCTGTTGTAGGTGCTACAGGTTTAGTCGGTAGAAAAATGATAGAGACATTAGAGCAAAGGAATTTTCCGATAAAATCGATTAAATTTCTTGCATCGGAACGTTCACGTGGAAGGAAATTACCTTTTAAGGGTGAAGAAATAGATGTTGAGGTTCTGGATGAGAATTCATTTAAAGGGGTTGAGATTGCCCTGTTTAGTGCGGGTGGAGGCACCAGTAAAAAATTTGCACCGATTGCAGTAAAAGATGGATGTGTTGTTGTTGATAATTCAAGTGCATGGCGGATGGATCCGGAGGTTCCGTTAATAGTGCCTGAAGTTAATGCCCATGAGATAAAGAATCATAAGGGAATTATTGCGAATCCGAATTGTTCCACGATACAGATGGTTGTCGTTTTGAAGCCGATACATGATTATGCGAAGATAAAACGAGTTGTTGTTTCTACCTATCAGGCAGTCTCTGGTGCAGGACAAAAAGCAGTGCAGGAATTATTGGACCAGATGCGTGCGTATGTAGAAGGGAAACCGATTGAAGTTAATGTTTTTCCGCACCAGATTTTGTTTAACTGCATTCCTCAGATACCTCAGAAGGATGCGTTTGAGGCGAATGGCTATACAAATGAAGAGATGAAAATGGTCAATGAGACGAAGAAGATTATGGGCGACCCAAGTATCCAAGTCACAGCGACAACTGTTCGTGTTCCTGTGATTAATAGCCATAGTGAATCAGTTAATATACAAACAGAGCGGAAGATAACCGCAGATGAAGCCCGTAAACTTCTATCAAACGCTCCAGGAGTTATTTTGATGGATGACCCTGCAAAACAATTATATCCACTTGCTACCATTGCAGTGGGGCGTTGGGAAACTTTTGTCGGTAGGATTCGTGAGGATATATCTCATCCTTCCGCACTTGATTTATGGATTGTTGCGGATAATTTACTAAAGGGTGCTGCATATAATGCAGTTCAAATCGCGGAGTATTTGTGATTTGTCTGCGTTAAGAAGTGAGATTTATTTCTGAGTTGTTTTATTCAATGTAGGTAATTTCGAGTTGGATTTGATTCATATATGATGAGAGGTGCGTCCATTGTTCGATGTTACCATGGAGCAATTTAATGTGGGTAGCATCTGCTATTAGCTGATTTAGTGTGGGGTCAATAGGAATCCAATCGCCAACGAAGACTTCTGCCCATGCATGATAACCGAAAGCTTGCAGTTCATCGCTCCATACCAGCCCTAAACAGACGCGTGTGGGTATTCCTACTGCACGAGCGAGGGCAGTAAAGAGAACGGTATGTTCATTACAATCACCTTGTTTTGATTCAAGCACACTAAGGGCAGAAGGAATGTTTATTGTGATTTTTTTCTCGATGTTGTTGTATACCCAATCGAAGATTTTTTTGCTTTTTATCCATAGGTCTTGTTCATTTCCAACGATTTCTTGTGCGAGTTGTTTAATTTTTGGATGTTCAACCTGCACAAATGCATCACCAGATAAAGTGTTTGGTGGGATATCCCTAATCAATTTTTCTGTTAACGGAACAGATTTTACTTCAACGGGTGGGCTAATAAAATATCCTTGGGGTGTGCATACCTGATATGGGCTTGTTGGGAGTGGATTTGTTTCACTAATACCATCAATCTTTACCCACATTTGTTTGGCACCTCTAAAAGGTTTTACCCCTTTAGGTTTTATGGCTGTGCTTACGATTAAATTTCCTGTATCTTCAGGGCGTGTATTGAGAGCTTCGGTTGTGCTAATTTTTTTTAACTTTAATCCGAACGGTGTATGTGCCTGAATGAGGTCCTGGTCAGGTGTAACCCATATAGTTGAAGTTAATCCACCAAGGGTAACAGTCATGCGATACGTCTCAACTTCCTCTCCTATTACGTGTAATAATTCTTTACCTTGGGAGGTGATGATAGCCTTTTGAGTAGACATTGACAAGGGGTCAAAAACGTCAACGGAGATACTTTGTCCTGGTTCTAATACTGGGGTATCCATGAGTGGTAATGCTGGTCCACCTGCCAATAAGACATTTTTACCTACGGGTATTGAGTAAGGAATTTCTTCCTTTCCTGTGATGATTTTACCTTTCAATTGTTGGTCATTGTATTCTCCATAAATCATAATTCGTATATCTTCAGAACGAAAAGTCAACTGAAAATTTTCTAACCCTTTCTTTTCACTGAACCATGCGAAACCATCAATAGATAATTTTACTGGTGTTGAGAAGATAACTGTTTCCAAACGGGAAAGGAGATTTAATTTGAAGGCGGGTCCGTATGGACTCAGCTGGTCAGGTTGTGTCCAAGTTTGGATAAATCCGATTCTTTTATCATCATTTGTATATAAACCGACAACCCATTCTTTAGGTTCTTCCCAACGTTTTTGGGGGAATGACCATGAGGATTTTGAAAAGTATCCTTCGCGAATAAAAAGCAGGGTCATCATGCCTGCCCAGAACAGGATGATAGCGATATAGACTATTAGACGAGTTGTTTTCCACAGCATTTTTTATACTTCTTTCCACTGCCACAGGGGCAAGGGTCATTAGGTCCTACTTTGGGTCCTACGCGGACAGGGACACGTTTCGGTTTTTCTTCTTCACTTTCTTCCTTTGATGAACCATCTGGCACAGATTGTCCACCTAATGCGAATTTTCGGGT
>JAIWNQ010000014.1 GCA_020216745.1 Candidatus Hydrogenedens sp. | reverse complement strand
ATCGAAAGCAGAAAAACTACGGTCAGCTTCTTTGTCCGCTGCGATGTAACTATATCGTTGCAAATGTGCGAAGGGGTCATCCTCCGCAGTTCCAGCGGAGGTGCGTATTGGTATTTGGCGTTTTTTGCGATATTCAGGGTCGGTGATTCGGAACAGGGATTGGACAACATTCATCTCGATGGACTGTATCAGATTTTGGAATAGTTCGAAAGCCTCTTGTTTATATTCGAGTAAGGGGTCCCGTTGTCCATAAGCACGCAATCGCACCGATTCGCGTAAATAATCCATTTCGTAAAGATGGTCAATCCATTTTTCATCTACTGCTCGTAAAAGAACCATTAATTCCAATTCGTGAATGCGTTTTCGTGCTAACTTTTTAAAGTTTACTGGTGGTAAGGACATGCCTTCTTTTATTTGATTCTCATACTGTTTTTGTAATTCTTTTTCAAGAAGTTCATGTCGATGTTCGTATTCTTTCAAAACTTGTTTTAATATACTTTCTTGCAAAGATAAAGGTTCGTCATCGGATTCACCACTTAAGTCGAAATCAATACCGAAAATTTTCTTTAATTGTTTTTGAAGTCCTTCTATGTCCCATTGTTCTGGTAATTGGTCTTCTGGGGCAAATTGGTCAAGGGTGTCGGCAATAATATTAGAGAACATTTCCTTTAATCGTTCAGTTACATCTTTATCTTCAAGCACATCCTGACGCATTGCGTAGATATATTTTCTTTGTTTATCCATGACTTCATCATATTCAAGGAGGTGTTTTCGAATTTCGTAGTTGTACTCTTCAACTTGTCTTTGGGCTCGTTCAATTGACCTCGAAACCATTCTTTGACTTAATGGTTGTGCATCCATTTCGCTGTTACTGCCGAACATATCCAGTAGACGTTTAACACGGTCGCCACCGAACAGACGGGCTACTTCATCCTCAAGACTTACGTAGAAACGTGTGGTGCCAGGGTCACCTTGTCTGCCAGCACGGCCTCGTAATTGATTGTCAATACGACGTGCTTCGTGTCGTTCTGTGCCAATGATATATAATCCACCTAATTCACGGACACCTTCAGCCAATTTGATATCTGTACCACGTCCTGCCATGTTGGTGGCGATTGTAATTGCGGATTTTTTCCCAGCGTTAGCGATAATCACGGCTTCGCGTTCATGATGTTTTGCATTTAAAACCTGGAAATCATCAATTCCTACTTCCTGGAGCATTGCTGATAATTTTTCCGATTTTTCTATGCTTACAGTTCCGACAAGGATAGGTCGGCCTGTTGCATGAATTCGTTGAATTTCTTTTACGACATAATGGAATTTACCGTTTTCTGTTGCAAAGACGAGGTCATTCAAGTCTTCACGGATTAAGGGTAAATTTGTTGGTATTTGTGTTACTTCCAGTCCGTAGATTTTACTGAATTCCAGAGCTTCAGTGATAGCGGTTCCTGTCATACCTGCTAATTTTTTATACATTCGGAAGTAATTCTGATAAGTAATAGTGGCTATTGTCTGTGATTCGAAACGGATAGGCACACGTTCTTTCGCTTCAATCGCCTGATGTAATCCGTCAGAGTAACGTCGTCCTTCAAGGGCTCTACCTGTAAATTCGTCAACAATAAGTACTTCGCCATTGCGGACAATATAGTCTTTGTCTCGATGATATAAATTATGGGCACGAATGGATTGTTCCAAGATATGGACAATGCCGATATTGGTATCTGTGAAAAGGTCATCAACTCCTAATAGTCGTTCTGCCTGTTCCATGCCTTCGTCGGTTATCAATACATATCGCTGTTTCTCATCTACTTCGTAATGTTCGCCACGACGTAACCTGCGAACGACCTCGTCTACCTTTACGTAAATATCTGAGCTACGTTCAGGACGACCTGAAATAATAAGGGGTGTTCTTGCTTCATCAATGAGTATGGAGTCGACCTCGTCGACAATAGCATAATTTAATCCGCGTTGAACTTGGAAATCTTTTCTTACAGCCATGTTGTCGCGTAGGTAATCAAAACCGAATTCGTTGTTGGTACCGTAGGTAATGTCTGCGCGGTATCCTACCTGTCGTTCATAGAGTCCCATGTCATGTTGGATGAGTCCAACGGTTAGACCTAAGAACTGGTAGATAGGTCCCATCCATTCCGCGTCACGGCGCGCTAAATAGTCATTTACGGTAACTACATGTACGCCTTCTCCAGTTAAGGCATTTAAGTATACAGGCATTGTAGCAACTAATGTTTTTCCTTCGCCTGTAACCATTTCTGCTATGCCACCTTGATGGAGAACAATGCCACCAATAATTTGCACGTCAAAAGGTCTTAACCCAACAACCCGTTTGGCTGTTTCACGAACTACCGCAAAAGCATGGGGAAGTAAATCATCCAAACTTGCACCTTGCGAAAGTTTTTCTTTTAATATTGCTGTTTGGTTTCGCAACTCTGCATTTGTCATTTTGACGATACGAGGTTCTTCTTCACGGACTGCATCTAACAACGGTAGAAGTTTCCGCACCGCTCGTTCTTTACTTGAACCGAATATCCATTCAATAACTTTGAATATCACTGTTTTGAGTCCCTTTTATTTGAAGATAGCATTTCATTTTCACTTGTGATTATTCGATTATTAATAAACGTTGTAAACTATAAAATTTGTAACTAATTATATGTTTATCTTCGTTCAGAGTTAATTATATTATATGTTATCTTTAACTAAATATTATTTTTTTGTTGTTTTTATTCACGAATGTTTTTTTATTTTCTCAAATGATTGTAGGCTATCCGATTTAAGTTTCTATTTAAAAAATTTAATTCTCTCTCCTTTGAATATATTTAAATTTGTATCGGGTGTATTATTATACACTAATTTAATTATTGCTTATATAGCAAACAGATTTTTACGGAGTATCATTTTTTATTTTATGTCAAGTATAATTATTCTTTTATAGAGACCCAGTGTTAGGTTATAATTCTCATATATGTAAATATTTAATTTATTTTATAAATTGTTGTGATAAAAATCTTGACGGTAAAGATAAAATTGTGTTAATTTTGCAAAAAAAGTAGTATAATGTTTTATTATTTATAGGTATAAAGTTATTGATGCTAAAAATGTAATATGGAGTTTTAACGATGGAAAGATCTATGAGGATGAAATTAATTTTAATTGGTATTTTATTTTTCCAAATAATGGGTATGTTTTCATCGGCTTATGCATGGGGTCCCCGTGCGAAGCAGGCAATAACGGTAATGGCTATTCAGATGATACAGTCTGAATTCCCATATACATTTCGACCGTCGGGCTCTGCTGGTGTTGGTTATGAGAAGGAGGCGATACAGGGTTCGGCGGATGGATGGCAGACCATAGCGGAATTTTATTCATTTGAAAATGAAGAGGCTATATTTTCGGCAATAACGTCAGAAATTCAATTGCTACGGGATATTCGGAGATTTGGGCCATCTTCTTATTATGCGTATCGTTTAGGTGTTCTCTCCGCATTAGTAGCGGATTTGATGATTCCTTATGGGTTTGCGTGGACAGATGAAGAACGACAACTTCAAAAGGTAGTAAATGAAGATATAGATAAACAGTTGGACTCTTATGCATATCAAGCACAGCAAACGCAGAGAAGTTTTATTATTGATGTAAAAAAATATTTTTCGGAACGGCGTCCATACTTTGTGGAGAACAAACGACTTATCGCAAATGATTATCGTCTTGGTAAAGGATATAATGGATTACTTGCAAAAGCAGGACTGGATTATTTTGTGCGGACTGTTAGAGCAGTCTCTGATGTCTGGTACACCGTGTTACGTCCTGAGGATGAGGGGGTTTGGGTAAGTCCCCCATCTGACCGTACTCGGGCATGGTATTTTGTGAAAGAAATTGAATTTCTGCTTGATGTAAAGAAGAATATGTTTCAGGCAGATAAAGTATATGAAAACTTTACAAAACTGAGCGTAACTCCCCCTGAGGCGGTGAACCGTATTGGCGACGCGTTTTATCGTATGAATTCTTCGGAGGCGAAAAATCGGGCTGTCCAGTTATGGCGAAGTGCATATACTGCGTCAGCGGGAGAACTTCGGAATACTATAGCGAAAAAGTTAAGTAAATATTATTATGATCAAGGGCAAACCAGTTTTGCTCGTGCTAATCAACCTGGAGGTAAAGAAGAAGATCTGAACGATGCTTTATATAGTTTTCAGCAAGCAATTGAATTTGATAGAGAAAATCAAGAGATTGTTAATATGATACAGCAAACGTATCAGGAAATAAAGGAACGAACAGAATATCGAAATATGTTAGTGGCTATTATCTCTCAGGCGGAGAAGACCCAAGAAGAAGCGGAAAAATATCGGTTGTCGGGTGACTATGGAAATGCAATATTGACCTATCGTATTGCAGTGAGTTTGTATAATTCTGTGGATGATCGCTTCAAAGATTTGGAAAGCAATGCCAAGGGTGGATTGCGAAGAGTTAAGAAAAGTATTTCTGATGTTATAAATGAAGTGTTAGACCGTGCGAGCGATGCGATTGACCAAGGGGACCAGCATAAGGAAAGTAACAGGTTCGAAGAAGCCATATCTGCTTATTCAAAAGTGGAAAGTATTGTTAGCGTGATTCCAGATGATGAGAATCCGACATTAACACAACAAAAACAAAATGTAATTGAACTTTCCAAAAAGCGTATTGAAGAAGCAAAGATTGCGAAAGTTCGTTACGAGCAAGCGATGCAAGAAGCACAACAGCGTGCTGCACAGCAAGGTGGTGGTGGCGGTGGTGGTAGTGCACCACGCCTTGTTCCACCTCCAGCAGCACCACCGGGAGGAATTCGTCCTGTAGCACCACCTGCTCAACAGTAGTATGTTTTCTCAGTAGTGAGAAGTGATGCAATATTAAGAATTATAACGTGTTGGTGAAAATAAAATGGTTTTGTGGATGAAACACGATAAAATAATTTTCTTGTTGCTATTTGTTTTCTTTGTGGTGAGTATTATTTCATGTTTTGCACAACAACAGGAAACAGGAGATAAAGGATGTGGTCCATATCATTCTCGATTTGCAATACAGCCACCTGCAAAGCAGATTAGTAAACCACCTTCTCGTGTTCCACTGGAAAATGAACCTGCACAACCAATAAAAGCACCTCAAGCAAAAAAGTCGTTAACGGCACCACCAGCAGAACCTAAAGAGTCACCTCCACCTAAAAAGTCGTTGAACAATCCGCCAGCTACGGCGATTTCTACTCCACCAAAGAAAAATCCTCTCAATAATCCACCAGCACAGCCTATAAAAGCACCGCAGGCGAAGAAGGCATTAACTGCCCCGCCAGCAGAACCGAAATTAGCCCCTCCCCCTAAAAAGGCGTTGAGTAATCCGCCAGCCCAGGCTATTCGTCAACCGCAGGCGAAGAAAGCACTGACTGCCCCGCCAGCAGAACCGAAATCAGCACCTCCTCCTAAAAAACCATTAAGTAGTCCTCCACAACAAGCAATAAAACAACCTCCAGCAAAACAACCATTGAGTAGTCCTCCTACTGTCCAGAAATCAGCGCCACCACCTAAACAGCCTTTGGGGAAAGAAGGTATTTCACGGGTTGCTCCATATTGTATTGGGGTACGGGAACCAGGTTCTGAGGACACAGTTCGGTTTTTGCATTAATTTGCGGGTTTCTTTTTAATGGGAAGAATCATAGGTTCTGAGTAATTCGTTTGTTTGTTTAGGAACTCATAGGTAAGCCAAAGCATTAGTAATGTGGTGTGGACATTAATCCCGACGTTGGGATTTTTAGTGCCTGAAAAGGCACCGTCATCCCTCTGGTAGGTTAATAATTGGATAAAATTGTTTGCGTCGATATTATTTTTTTCTCCAAGATAACAAATAAATGCCAATGCCTCTGTTTTTAAATCTGTTGGGTATGTGATTGTTTGTGATATGTTTAATAGTTGGTGGGTAATTTCTTGTTTGAACTGGATTACCTCTGGGTCTGTTTCAGATAAGCAACCTTGTTCTATAAACCAACCTAACGCTAATGCTGTATGTGTCGTAGAATAACTACCTTCATAAAGTTGTTTTTTTAATATTGATAATATTTTTTGTTTTGATGGACAATCATCTTGTTTTTCTATGAATAGTGCCTGTATTTCCATCCAAATAAATGGTTCTGCTTTTATTGGTTTTTTCCATGGAATAGATGTGTAGTTTACTAACCTTCCATAAACTTCTAATGATTGTATATCTTGTCGGCTTGGGATACGAGTGAAAGAATGTTTAAACGAAAATTCATTATCAAGGTTGAATCGACGGTAGAGATAATCTAACAAGATAAGGTCTTCGACCCGAAATTGAGATTTATGGGTGTGAACATAATTTAATATCTTTTGCTGTGCCTGTTTTAACATGTCTGTTTGTTGTTGTGAAGGCTGTGCGGAGATATTAGTAATAGCAAGGCATAGAGCAATAAGCGGAGAAAGGTACAACGGAGGAAGAATCATTTCGGTTGTTGCTCTTTTAATTTTCCTTGGATTTTATCAATAAGAACTGCTGTTAATATGACGAGTCCCAATGTTACTTGCTGTCCAAAGGTTTCGATTCCAATCCAATTAAGTCCACTATTTAATGTGAATACGACGCACAACCCTAATAGTGTTCCCCAAAGGGAACCTTTTCCTCCGCTCAAACTTGTGCCACCGATTACAACACTTGCGATAACCGCAAGTTCATCGCCGATACCTACCTTTGGACTACCAGAACCCATTCGTGAGGCTAAAATAACGCCTGCTAACGCAGAGAGGGCACTGCATAATATATATATAGAAAGTTTTACTTTTTGTATAGGAACCCCACTAAGGCGAGCCGATTCTTCGTTTCCACCAATGGCAAGGGTATGTCTGCCTAAAGAGGTGTAATGAAGGATAATTAATCCCAAAAAAAATATCAGTCCGAAAATAACGACACTGATGGGTATAATTTGAAGACACATACCACGACCTAACATTAAGAAATTATCTGGAACGGGACTGATAGGTTTCCCATTGGTTATGATATTTGCTAACCCACGGAGCAAACTCATAAAGGCAAGTGTTACGATGAAAGGCTGGATATTCAAGAAGGTAATTATGCTCCCCATAATAATTCCAACGAATATGCCTAAAGTGGGACCTAATAAGAATGCTATTGGCACGAAATGTAAAGATATGGATGATATATAAACCGCTACTAAGGCAGAGATAACACCGGACATGGCTCCTAATGAGCCAATGGATAGGTCGATACCTCCCGCCATGATTACGAATGTCATGCCGATTGCCATAATCCCGAAGATGGATAATTGATTTAGGATTAGTATGACTGTGGGAAAGGAAGCGAACCCAGGTTGTGCTTTTTGTCTGCCAATAAATTCGAAGATAATAAATTCGAGAACAAGTGTAATTGTTAACGGAACCCAAGAGCGGAAAAAGAAGGTTTTTATTCCTTTATTAAGCCACATTTTGCTTTTTATATCCTGTGGCAAACTGCATGATTTTTTCCTGTGTCGCTTCATCTCGTGAAAGTTCACCGACTAAGGCTCCTTCGTGCATAACAAGGATTCGGTCACACATGCCTAAAACTTCAGGGAGTTCGCTGGAAATCATAAGAATAGCCACTCCTTGTTCTAAGAGTCTATTCATAAGTCGGAAAATTTCCGCTTTGGCGCCGACATCAATTCCGCGGGTAGGTTCGTCGAAGATAAGGATGCGTGAATTAGTGAATAGCCATTTGGCAAGAACTACTTTTTGCTGGTTTCCACCACTTAGATTTTGGGCGATTTGTTCTATGGAAGGGGTACGTATCTGAATATCGTGCACATATTTTTCTGTAATTTCTCTTTCTTTGGGGAGATTTAAGAAAATGCCTTTTGTGATGGCTTTTAGGTTTGCTAATGTTGTATTTTCACGAATAGTCATGCCGAGAACAAGTCCCTGATTTTTACGGTCTTCCGTTAACAGACCGATACCATGTTTAATTGCTTCCTGAGGGGAACGAATTTTTACTTCTTCGCCGTCGATATAGATTTTTCCGTCATCTATCGGGTCTGCACCGAAAATAGCACGAGCCACTTCTGTCCGACCTGCACCGACTAAACCTGTTAATCCTACTATTTCACCAGAATATACTGAAAAACTTATATTTTTAAATGCACCACGTCGTGTTAAATTCTCTACGCGTAAACGTTCTTTGCCACGGGGTAAAAAGATTTTTGGATATTCCTCGGTAAGTTCGCGGCCTACCATCATCCGTATTAAGTCTTCGCGGGTAACATCACATACTTCGTGAGTGCCAACATATTGCCCATCACGCATTACGGTGACCCGATTGCCAATCTCATATAATTCTTCCAATCGATGTGAGATATAGATAATTCCTAAATTCTGTCTCCGTAGTGATTTAATCAGTTCAAATAATGTTTTTAGTTCATGGTCGGTGAGTGTTGCGGAGGGTTCATCCATAACAATAATTTTTGATTTAATACTTAGTGCTTTAGCGATTTCAACCATTTGTTGTTGTGCGATACTTAACTCTGCAACTGGCAGACGGACATCAAGTTTTAAGCCAACTTGTTCCAGCACTTTGGTTGCTTCGTCGTACATTTTTTTCCAGTTAATTAGCGGCGTTTTGGGAATGCGAGGTTCACGACCAAGAAAAATATTTTCCGCTACGCTGAGGTAGGGGATAAGGTTGAATTCCTGATATATCATACTGATGCCCAATTGTTGAGCATGATATGGAGATATAATATGAATGGGTTGTCCTTCTAAAAAGATTTCTCCGGAATCCATGGGGACTGCACCGGATAGTATCTTCATTAATGTAGATTTACCGGCTCCATTTTCGCCGACCAGACAGTGCACTTCACCATAACGCACTTCCAATTTTACTTTATCCAGTGCCAGGACACCAGGAAATCGTTTTGTAATATCACGCATTTCAAGTAGTAGGGTTTCGCTCATAGATTTGACCCTTCTGAAAGTAGAGTTTCACGAGTTATTAATTTTACAGGTACATATTTTACACGAGGGGGCTGTGCTCCCTTAAAGTATTCGTCAATTGTTTCCATTGCTACTTTGCCAATTTCCTTTGGAAATTGGGCAATATCGGCAATAAGTGCTTTTCCGTCGCGAATCGCCTGGCAGGCTTCTGGTGTTGCATCAAAACCTACGATTTTGATTTTATCTTGTAATCCTGCGGATTCTATTGATGCTAATGCTCCCAGGGCTGAGTCATCGTTAATCCCAAATATTGCACTGAGGTCAGAACGAGAAGCAATCAGGTCTTGAGCGGAACGCATGGCTTTATCACGTTGTCCTTCCCCAGGAATTTTCTGGACAATGGCTATGTCTGGATATTTCGCTAACGCATCTTCAAAACCTTTAACCCGTTCCTGAACCGAGGTTACTGTCGGGTGGTCAATAATAGCGACCTTACCTTGCCCGTTTAGTTGCTTCGCTAAAAACTCACCTAACAACACACCACCTTGATAATTGTCAGAGGCGATATGACAAATAACATCCGTATCTTTTACGGCAATGTCTACGGTGAACACGGGTATTTTTTTATCCATCGCTTGCTTTATCAGGGGAGCCATCCCACTGGAATCTGTAGGTGCAACGACTAAAGCACGAACCCCTTGTAGAATGAACATCTCAATCTGGTCATTTTGTTTGCGAGGGTCAAATTCCGCATACTGAATTCGTAAATTAATATTCCGCTGATTTGCTGTTTCTTTCATAGCCCCAGCCAGATCTTGGTAGAAAACGTGAGTTTGTGTTAGTAACGATGCTCCAACCGCTCCACTATTAGGATTATTTTGGGCTGGCTCTTTACTGCCAATAGGAGCTGAACAACTAAAAAATGTAATAGATAAAAAAACAGAAAAATATAGTAGTTTCTTTCCTATTTTCATAAGCAGATAACTCTTTTTGTAAATGATTTTATATTTCAATAAAATCATTTTAAT
>JAIWNQ010000013.1 GCA_020216745.1 Candidatus Hydrogenedens sp. | reverse complement strand
ATATAGAATATGTGTTTCTCCAATTACATCTGACAATTGTAATGATGAGAATGGTTTAGTAATGTCTATTCCAGATAGGTTTTTTATTACGGATAATATGAGTATAGAAGTAAGAAGAAATGATGAGTTAAGGGTTTAGAAATCATATTAAAAGAGGAAGATGATAATATCTTATCGATTTTTTTCAGATATTAGTTTTTCTACTGTTTTTTTAATGGCTCTTTCTAAAGAAGGGGAATAACCCCTGTAAAATTGTTTAATGTTTAGGTCTCCATCCAATATAAAAATAGCAGGTACCCCCGAAAACATGAATTTTTCATTTGTTTCTTTATCTGTTTCGATAAACACGTTTACTGTTTTGATATTTTTTTCGCTTAGGAATCTTTTAATCTGGTCTATATTCCCATCCCAAACATTTACTGCAATAACAGAAAACTGTTCGGGATTGTATTGTTTTGCTAAATTTTCCATAATAGGTAATGCTTGGCGACAAGGACCGCACCAGCTTGCCCAGAAATCCAAGATAATGGCTTTTTTACCTGAAAAGGAAGACAATTTAACTTCGGAAGTTCCATCTATCCCCTTAATGGTTAGTTCAGGGGCTTTTTTGCCAATCAAAGGGTGGTTATCTCCATTAATTCCTAAGAACTTAATGCCATAATGTACCGAGAGATAAATTACTACTATGGAGAACAATAGTACTAAAACAATTCTCTCTTTTTTAAACATATTCTGTTCCTTCTTAGACAGCATATTATTATAATATCTTTTTTAGATTTTATCTTCTATTTTGATTTTCCCTCCAAAATATCTAAAATTTCTTTCTTTAAACTTTCTCTCATTCCTTGCGAAAATCCTGAATGTCCTCCGTGAATGACCCCATCTTTACCTATGATTACTAATCGAGGGATGGATTGAACTAAGTATTGTTCTGCTGTTTTGCCTGTTTTATCCATAAGTACTGGTATTTTTATATTTTGCTTTTCTATGAATCGTGTAATTACATTCTTATCTTCTTGAATATTCACTGCGAAGAATGCAACATCTTTATCTTTTAGCTCTTCACTGACAGCCTGCACAACAGGCATAGCCATTCGACAAGGCCCACACCAGCTTGCCCAGAAATCTAACACCACAACTTTTTTATCCTTAAAATCTTTCAAAGATACTTGAGAGCCATCTAATGAGGTTAAGGTAAAGTCTGGGGCTTTTTTGCCTAATAAGGGGTCTTTGGTTTCTTCTCTCTCAAGTTTCGTAACACCTTCAGGTGGTGTAAATTTGAAAACCTTATCATCTACAGCAGAGTTAAGTTTCCAATCGGTGAAATAATACGTGGCTTTTTTTGCAGTATTGCCTGAACGAATGGTTTCTGCTGATATTCTTATTAATTGTGGATTAGCCTCGTCTGAGAACCAGAGGTCGTAGGTTTCTCCTTTTTCGGTTTCGATTTTGTAATATTTTTCTTTTGTGCCTGTATCGGGATTGGAGACAACTTCATATTTTTTCACCTCAAAATTAATAGGAGTATCTTCTTCACCGAACAGAATTGTATCCATTAGTTCGAGCCCCTGAATGAAACTGAACATCCTTAACCCTTTAGGAGCTTCTCGTTCTATATACTTTTTCTCTTCATCAGAATAAATTGTTATATTGGAACCGTTACGGAAAAATTGTATTGTTCCTTGACTATACTCCATGGAGACAAAAGATAATTTGTCACCTTTGGTAGTGATATTAAAGGTATTTTGCATATCTTGCGTTTTGTTGTCGTCGGTTAATGTATAAATTGCTTGTACCTGTACTTTACATGTCTCCGCATTCTGGATAGGTTTTAATATGTCTAAAAACGATTGTTTTTCAGTCGTTTTTTCTGTGGTTTGCTCTGCATATAAGCTAAAGAAGCAAGAAATGGTGATAGTTAGGAACAGTAAAAAAGTTGTTTTACCTATGTTCATAGAAAATCCTTTCTTTGTTATTTTGTTTTATATCTTTTGTCAATACGATGTCATAGTTCTTCCCATGGATTTGTAAATTGGTCACGAGATGATGACGGGTCTGGGATATTTTTTTCATAGATTTCGACATTATGTAATTTTCTTAATTCTTCCATTTTTTTTGCCATTAGGATATTAGGAGCAAGCAGATGTTTTACTTCTTCAATAGTTGGTATGCGTTCTGGGTTATGTTCAAGGACTTTTAGGACTACGTAGGCATCGGGCATAATTTGTGCTTTGACTGCCCCTGTGCTATCCCGTGCCATTCTTTGGAATTCTGGCATGTAAACAGGGCCTAAAATAGTTCCTGGTTCTGCATTTTCCGCAACAGTCCAGAAACCGCGAAATCTTGTCGATTCAGGATTATTCTCAATATCACTTTCGATAATTTTTATATCCTTCATTTCGGGGACAATAACAGCGGATTCTTTTTGTTGTATAATTTCCTCTACGAGTTTGTCAAAGTCTTTTCCGCTATCTATTTGTTTGCGATATTCTGCACATATTCTTGCGGAATTGGACAAAGTAGTAGGCACGAAGATACCCCTAAATTTAATTGTTTCATATACGTGAAAACTGTTTTTGCGTAGATTATACTCTCTCTCCAATTCTTCTGCAGTTACATTTAACTTTCCTGCTTTCAAATCTTCTGATACCAGGTAAGCAACTGCTTGTTCTCCTAATAGACGTTCATAGATTTTATCTGTTTCTTGCTCGATATACTCTTTCATTGTACGGAGTGTTGCAGGAGTTAGATTATAAACCTGCATTAATGGTGTAACTGTATTCCCTTCTGGAATGGGAATATTCCAGATAGAACGAAACTGGTCTTCATCATCGCCAGCCTGCTTAAAAAATTGTTCTCGGGCTATTTCACGGTTAAGGGCTATTTTTCCTTCCTCAGCTAACTTTTTGCCTAATGGAATTTTAATTTGCTGGTCGATGTATTGATTTAAAACCCGTAAGAAATCGCCACGGCTGGTTATTTTTGGTCGTTCTCGGTCGTCCATCTCTCGTAGGATTCGATATAAATCACCCCTTGTAATATATGTATTGTCAATCCGTGCGATTTTTATCGTTTCTGGGTCGCCAATTCTACCACAGGATGTGGTGAATAAAAGGAATAATCCTACTATTATCAATTGGATACAGTTATACAAACATTTCATTACGCTGTTTATCCTATATCAAACTCTTTTATTATGGATAATTATAAAACGTTGCATGTAGCAAAAGTATACCACAAATTTACAGCCAACATTAAAGGAGTTCCATTAACTTTTTACGGACTTCTTCAAGTTTTGCCCGATTACCACTTTGATTGTAAACATCTTGTAGACTTCTAAGAACTAAAATAACAGATGGGTCTTTTTCTCCCCATGCTTTTCGCCATATTTCTAATGCTTTGATAAAATATACCTCTGCCTCGCTGAACCGTTTTAACGCAAGATATAGCAATCCCATATTATTATATGTAGTGGCTAACTCAGGGTGGTCTTCTCCTAAGTAGCTTTGTTTAATTTTGAGTGCTTCACGGTAATACATATCAGATTCTTGATACCTTTTTGTTTCGTAGTATAGCCCGGCAAGGTTATTTATGGTTTTTCCCACTTCTAAGTGTTGTGGTCCGTAAATTCTTTGTTTCATCTCGATGGCTTTCAAATAAAATTCTTCTGCTTCTTTAAATCGACGTTGTGCTTGATATACACCTGCTAAATTATTTAATGCCCTTGCTAAATCGGGGTGATCCATACCGCCATATGCCGATTTCCATATCTCGAAGGAACGAAGATATAGAGGTTCTGCAGAACCATATTTGCCCTGAGCCAGATATAAGGCTTCTAAATCCTGCAGGATCGTTTCAACATCAGGATGGAGAGGACCTAATACTTTCTCTCGTATTTCTAAGGCACGCCGATACAAACTTTCCGCAGGTGGGTATTTTCCTTGCTGTTCAAATAGACGTGCCAATTGATGGTACAAGGTTGCTACTGCGTTATTAAAAGTGCCCATGCTCTTTTCAAGGATTTGTAGTGCTTGGCGGAAAAATCGTTCTGCTTCTTCATAACGGTGCTCTGATTTTCGTAGTTCACCTAAATTTGATAGTACAGCAGCGACATTAGGGTGCTCTGGTCCAGATAATTTTCGCCATAATTCAATGGCTTCAAGGTAATGTCGTTCTGCCTCAATAAATCGTTCCTGAAAACGATATACTTCCCCCAAGTTGTTTAATGTCGTTGCAACATTTGGATGTTCCGAACCATATTTCTTTTTCCAAATTTCTAATGCCCTGACGTATGCTTTTTCTGATTCTTGTAATTTGCCTAAACATTTAAGGACTTCTGCCCAATTGCAAAGAGCGTTTCCGACATTTATATCTTCGGGTCCGAATATTTCTTCCCATATTTGAAGGCATTTCATGCTAAGAGGTTCCGCCTTTTGAGGGAATCCTTGAGCTTTATACAACTCTGCTAATTGATAGTATGTAACAGCAATGTCAGGATGTTTGGGTGGTAGGAAACTTTGTTTAATTGTGAGTGATTCTTGATATAACTGTTCTGCTTCAAAAAATCTGCCTACAGTCCGATAATACCCTGCTAAATTATGTAATACCCTTGCTACATCAATACTCGCATTACCCCATATAGAGCGGTATAAGTTAACTGCCCGCTCTGTATAATGAATTGCCTCTTGTATTTTTCCCTGTGCGTGACATAGGACGCCTAATGCATTTAACGTGAATGCAGTTTCTGGGTGGTTGGAACCCAATGCACTTTCGCGTATCTCCAATGCCCGTCTATATAACGACTCCGCAAGTACCAGATCATTTTGCTGACGATATATATCACCCATTAGTTGTAATGTTGAAGCAACTTCTGGGTGCATCGGACCGAGAATTTTCTCACGAATGTCTAAAGCCTCCTGAGCACTTTTCTCCGCTTCTGCAAAATTCTTCATCGTCATATACAAACCGGCTAAATTATATAAGGAACGGGCAATATCTGGATGCTTCTGACTTAAAACCTTTCTCCGAATTTCCAACGCCTTTAAGTGGGCTCTCTCTGCTTCGGTATATTTTCTTTGTTCATGGCAAATAACGCCTAATGTATGATAACTATTAGCAACATCTGTATGCTCTTCACCAAAAATTGTTATTCGTGTGGCTAATGCTTTTCGGGCATATTCTTCTGCCTCTGTGTATCTATGCAAACCACGTAAAATTTCAGCAAGATTATTTAAACTTATTGCATATCGTGGGTCTGTCTCATCGAAATTCTGTTGTGCATATTGGAAACATTCTTCTGCTACTGGAAGAGCATCTGCGAAAGCCCTCGATTTAAATAACTCTACCACCTTAGTAAGTTTATTTTGCCATACCTCTTCTATTATCTCACTAAGTGAAGCACCCCCTAATCCTTCTTCATTGGGGATTTCTTGGCTCATAATTTCTCCCGGTGATTGTTCATTTGGTATTCACTATTTAATTTTTAATAGTTATGTACTTATTATACCAATTTATTTGTCAACAATAAACCTACTCATATATTTTTTATTCTGGTTTCTTTAGTGAGTTTAAAAATCGTTCTATAGCTCCGTTAGCATTATCTTTTTCCAGGTATTCGTTTTTCAACAAAATGATTGGATTACGAATATATATTTTGTAACAAGCAGGACATAAATCAAATTCAAAATTTTTATAAATTTGTTCTTCAAGTTCATCTGGGCTCATGTTTTCCATCTTTTTGATTAAATCTGAAATTTCATCCTGATGGTCACGAATTAGGTCAGCCAGATGAATTTCATTTTGTTCGTAAATTGCCATACCTTCTATTTTAATACGATAACGCAATTCGTCTTGCTTCAAGATTTTTCCACAGCCATCACACTTATAATATTTCATTTTACAATTTCCTTATGTATAGACACAAAATAATTTTCAGTATACCACTAAAAATCGGTTTCTACAAAAGAGAATGCTAAAAGTTTTAGGTTTGCCTTTATAAAATTCATTTTATTACACTTTTATTGACATAAACATGAAATCAGAAGGGAGATCCATGAAGGTTCTTATTACAGGAGTGGCAGGTTTTATTGGTTCAAGTCTTGCGGACAGACTTATTATGTTTAAGAATCGGGTTATAGGAATTGATGACTTTAGTCCAACATATAAGCCGGAAATAAAAAGAAGATATATAGAAGGTGCTACTAAGTCCGAGTATTTTAAGTTGTATGAAGCAGATATTTGCAATAGAGATGCAATATATGAAATTTTTGAACAGGAGTCCCCGGAGGTTGTTGTTCATTTAGCAGCACGAGCAGGAGTTCGTCCCTCTTTACAAAATCCAGAGGAATATTATAGGGTAAATATTATTGGTTCGCAGAATATTTTAGATGCGTGTAGAGATTTTCAGCCATCGCATCTTGTCTTTGCATCCAGTTCTTCGGTGTATGGAGGTAGTAAGGCTATTCCTTATTCTGAGGTGGATCCGGTAATGTTCCCTATTAGTCCTTATGCTGTTACAAAACGGACAAATGAACTCCAAGCACATGTTTATAGTTCTGTGTATGGTGTGAATGTAACAATGCTACGGTTTTTTACCGTATACGGTCCTCGCCAACGACCTGATATGGGTATACATAAATTTACAAAACAAATTCTCCATGGTGAGCCGGTTATCCTTTTTGGAGATGGTTCTTCAGCAAGAGATTATACATACATTGATGATATTTTGGATGGACTTATCAAAAGTATTGAACGTCCATTTCGATATGAGATATTTAATTTGGGTGAGAGTCGAACGACAAAATTGATTGATTTAATTGAGATTATTTCTGAGGCGGTTGGTAAGCCTGTTGAAATAAATTGGCAACCCAGACAGCCGGGAGATGTAGAAATTACGTTTGCTGATATTACCCATGCACGTACATTGCTGGATTATCGTCCTTGCATTCCGATTGAAGAAGGTATCCGAAGGTATGTTCGCTGGTTTAAAACATTTTATGAAATAGGTTAGGAGAGTTTTATGGTAAATAATCAAGAAAAACGTCGTGCCCTTATCACAGGAATTACAGGGCAGGATGGCTCATATCTCGCCGAGTTTTTACTATCGAAGGGATATGAAGTGTTCGGAATTGTTCGACGTTCAAGTACGGAGACGTTTGAACGTATTGCTCATATTCAGGAACAAATACATCTAATTCAAGCGGACCTTACAGACCAGGTATCCGTTATCGAAGCCATCCAAGTAGCGGACCCGAATGAAGTTTATAATTTAGCGGCACAATCATTTGTTCCAACGTCGTGGAAACAACCTATTCTTACTGGTGATGTAACCGCTTTAGGGGTAACCCGTGTTCTTGAGGCTATACGTGTTGTCAATCCCAAGATACGTTTTTATCAGGCATCATCCAGCGAGATGTTTGGGAAGGTAAAAGAGACACCTCAAAATGAAAATACACCGTTTCATCCACGTAGCCCCTATGGGGTGGCAAAAGTTTATGGACACATGATAACCGTGAATTATCGCGAAAGTTATGACATATTTGCTTGCTCAGGAATATTGTTTAATCACGAATCTCCACGGCGGGGACTCGAATTTGTAACACGAAAGATAACGCACGGGGTTGCTTGTATCGTGCATGGTCTTAAAGATGAATTAAGGTTAGGTAATTTGGATGCGAAACGAGACTGGGGATATGCGGGTGATTATATTGAAGCGATGTGGCTTATGCTACAACAGGAGCAACCGGATGATTATGTCATTGCCAGTGAGGAGACACATAGTGTTCGTGAATTTTGTGAGATTGCTTTTGCTCATGTTGGATTGGATTGGGAAAAATATGTCCGTGTTGACGAACAGTTTTATCGTCCCGCAGAAGTAAACCTGCTGTTAGGGGATTGTTCCAAAGCAAAAGCGAAATTAGGTTGGAAAAAGAGGCATTCCTTTGAAGATTTGATTCATATGATGGTAGATGCAGACCTGAAATTTGTTGAGAGACACATTCGGGAATTAAGGTACAAACATGAATAAACGTGCTTTAATTACTGGTGCAGGTGGATTTGTTGGTCAACATTTATTTAGATACCTAAGTCAATGTGGTTGGGATGTCTTTGGCTGTGATATTCATCCACAGAAGAATATTATCCAATGCGATGTCCAAGATGAACAACAAGTTAAAACCCTTCTAAATACGCTTCCACCATTGACACATGTTTTTTATCTCTCTGCAATTACATTCGTTCCTCAGTCAGTTCAAGACCCTTCTAATTGTTTCAAGGTGAATACGGATAGTGTTGTAGTATTTACCGACATACTCAGGAAATATTTTGGAGAAAATGTTAAGTTTATTTTTATAAGCACCTCTGAAGTATATGGACCTCCTGTGTTTCTGCCTATTGACGAAATGCATCCATTAAATCCACAAAATCCATATGCAATATCAAAACTCAGTTCTGATTTATACTGCCAATATCTGGCACGACATGGTCTATTGTCTACTATTGTAGTGCGACCTTTTAACCATTCAGGAGCGGGACAAAATGAGCGATTTGTATTATCCAATTTTGCGAAACAATTTGCTGAAATGCAGATTGGGCTTAAAGACCCTGTATTATATGTTGGCAATATCGAGGTAGAGCGGGACTTCCTGCATGTCGATGATGTTGTTTGTGCTTATGAAATGCTTGCCAATTGCGGGGAAGAAGGAGAAGTATATAATTTATGTTCAGGAATATCAGTTGCTTTAAGTACTGTGATAGATATTCTTCAAGAATTAACAAATCTTAAAATAGAAGTGGTTGTTGAAAACACAAGAAGACGGAAGCACGATATTAAAAAAATTTATGGAAGTTCACAAAAGATTAAACGGAATATAGGTTGGTCGCCGAAAAAGGATATAAATAATATATTAATAGATTTACTGGCATTCTGGAAAGATAAACTTGCTAACGCATCCTGACCGCTAAAAGTCCATATCTTGCGTTTTTATTCATTTCTTGTGTAAAATAATAGTCGGTGCCGGGGTAGCTCAGTTGGTTAGAGCACTGGATTGTGGTTCCAGATGTCCTGGGTTCGACTCCCAGCCCCGGTACCAGTTATATGCGGTTTGTTTTATCTTGTTGTCCTGTTCTACGAGCCAAGCAAGCCCTTCATCTAACATCCGTATAATTTCCAGTCCGTCACTATTGCGAAGTCCTGGGTGGTCAATAGGATACCACCGTATTTCTTTTGGTTCCCCCGCCGAATTGAATAAAATTTTACCTGCTTCTGGAGTGACTAATTTGTCTTGGTCACCATTTAAAAATAGAAGTGGTGTTGGAGACGTCCCTTTTGCATAGTGTATAGGGTCTGCGACATTCATGATAAAGGAAACAATAGGTTTCGCTATCATATGGAGCCATTTAGGTGAATTATTTTTTATAAGGGGTGCATCTAACATAACACGGATATTACCTCCACCTACGACTAAAATAGATGCTTTTATCCGTTTATCAAAGGCTGTTAAAGTACAGCCTGTAATAGCACCATAACTGGCTCCCACTAAGTAAATTCGGTTCGGGTCAATATCTGGATGTGTTTGCAAATAGTCTATTAATCTCCTTGCATCATTAATTGTTTTCCATGGTCTTTGTCGGAAGGCTATGGCTTGTTTAAGCCAGCCACCTTTAATTTTCCGTTCTCCTTGCATGCTCTGGTCGAAACTTGCCATAGCAAAACCTTTTTCCACGAAGGGGCCAGCAATTTCGTGGATAAATCCTTTGCTTTGGCCTATACCATGCAAGAAAATTACACAAGGCACTTTGCCTTTTAATTCGGTTGGGAACACAATCAAGGCAGGGACTCGTTCACCTGGTCGACTCTCGTATGAGAATTTAACACTCTGAAAATGTCGTGGACGTTTCACGTTAAAAACTTCTATCTCGTCATTGATTTCTTTTACTTCTTCGACCCGTGGGTTAAGAGGAAGAGAAGGGTCGTAATTGTTAAAGTAAGTACGGTCTGCAT
>JAIWNQ010000012.1 GCA_020216745.1 Candidatus Hydrogenedens sp. | reverse complement strand
AAAACTTGAATAGAAGAATCGCTAAAATTAGAACAAGAATAGTGATGCCAATCCATTTAAATGTTTTCTTTACTATACTCATAAAGATAACTCCTATATGTTTGTTTATGGTGATAATAGTTAGTCCCAAGAGAATTGATATTTTGACACATTATCAATTGCTTTTGTTTCAAATTCGTCTTGATAAAAAACTTTTAAGGTTGTCTCCCATAAACGAAAGACAAGTCATTCGATGCATTATTTGCAATAATTATATCTAAAATTCCATCTTTGTCGATATCGTAAGGGATAGCAGATACAGGACTATGTCCTACGTAATAGTAATACTCTGAAGAAAAGTCTAATCCGCCTTGATTTAGGATTATGGAAATGATACTTTCTCCATTTGTAGATATTAAATCGGAGAAACTATCATTATTTATATCCCATGTAAATAAAGATTTGGATGTTTTACCTATTCTAATTGTTTTAACCCTCACAAATGAGCCATTATCTTTAGCCCCAAATACCACGAAACTTCCTCCACCTGGGTGAACCGTTACTGCTTCTGAATCACCATCTTTATCCAGATCATAGAGCAGTAGTCCACGTGGATTCCCGTCTGTAGCGTATCGTTTTTGTGTGCTCTTGTCAAAGGTTCCATCTCCTTTCCCGAGCCAACATACGAACCGTGATGGAGCAGTATCATTTGGGTCATTTGGGTCACGACTACTCACAAAAAGTAAATCAAGGATTCCATCCTTATTTACGTCAGCAAGTTTCACCGCCATGGGATAATCACCAACCACTGTTTCGTTTGCTGGACCGAATGAGCCGTTACCATCGCCAAGGAGAACAGAGACGGTATCCGCTTGTGGATTGGCTGTGACAAGGTCATTATTTCCATCATTATTAACATCGCCGACAGCTACAGAGGAGGGAAAGGTTTGATGGTTGATAGATGGGGCTCTTACTGAAAATTCTCCTTTTTTTTGGAGCAAACCCTCGCCATTATTCAAATATACAACAACATATTCCTGACCTTTTAAGCAAAGTATCATATCAATCGAGTTGTTACCGTTATCAATACTGGTAAGATTTATATTCTGGATAATAGATGGCAAATCCCACTTGCCTTTTTCTACAAGTTTTTGATTAGAATCAAATTTAAAAATACGGAAATACGGAGCCCTATTGGATGCAATAACTATTTCCTTTTCTGCGTCACTATCGAGATTAGCAGTTGCTAATGTTCCGATGTCACCACTAAATTCGGGTCTTTCTTCTGCTTTATTAAAAAATTGACTGTCCCCATAAATAATCCCTACTCGGTCGAGACCGAATAATGTAAACATCAAATCTTCATGGGTGTCTGCATTTAAGTCAGCTGTGTCTATGTCTACTGCACCTACCCCTAAATTGATTGTTTTTAAGTATTCAAACGTTCTTTCCTGTGTTCCGTAGAAAATTTCTGCCGATGCAAAAGGTCCATTAGCAATAGTGCCTGTGCTCAAGGTAAGTTCACCATATAATAAACCAATCAAATCAACGAAACCATCCTTGTTTATATCCCGTAGTAGGGCTTTGGTTGGCAATTTCCGTGATTGTATGGTAGATAGAACTGTCATAACTCCTTTAGTATCATTTAACAAAACTGAGTATGTCCCCGAACCAGCATTTGCAACAACTAAGTCTGGGTAACTATCTCCATTAATATCACATGTATCTATTGAACGAGGATATACGCCGACAGGATAATCATTTTTTTGTGAAAATAGGGCTCCTGGTTGACTTAATAATACAGAGATATTGTTAGAATCACGGTTAGAAATGATTAAATCGACCTCTCCGTTTTTGTCCAAATCAATGGGAAGTAGCCAACGAGGTCCACTTCCATAATGAATGATATCTACGTTACCCCATGTTCGTGCCCCTGCATTCTGGATAAGTAGGATGATACCTGTACCATATTCTGCAATTATTACATCTGTTAAACCATCCTTGTTTGCATCTGTTAAAGCGATTGCAGAAGGTTTTGCTCCGTTTGTTAACCCAAACTCTATAGGGTCCTCAAAAGTTCCATCTCCTTTCCCGTAAAGGGTGGAAAAAGAATCACCGTCCTGATTTAGGACGACCAAGTCTTCGAAGCCATCTCCATCCAACTGCCCACAAACTATCATGCCAGGACCTTTGCCAACGGGGTAATCTACATGTAGTTTAAAGTTACCTTTTTCCGAATCACGTAACAAAACAGCAACGTGATTCGTATTATATGTAGTTGTTGCTAAGTCAATAGCACCGTCTCGATTAAAATCGCCGTGGGTTAAATAATGACTATTTCCCCCCGTAGGATATTGATAATGAGCATGAAAGTAACGAATAGGAACGTTTGGGTCGGCTTCGTTGGTATTTTTGCAACTTTCCAGAGAAATAAAGCAAATGAAAATAGCAGAAATCCACAAAAAAGGAAAAATGCATTTGTGCACAAAATTCTTATATTTAGATATACTTCTCACATGTTATGTCCTTCACTTGAATATCTTTTATAATTTAACATATATCATACAATAAGTTATCCACCTATGAAAAGAATATCCGTCGTTTCTGATTTACATATTTTTTGTTCTCGCTCAAATTGGGAAAAGAAACTATCTGCAATTGAAGAAGCAATACAATCATCTGATATATTTGTTTTCAATGGAGATACCTTCGATTTCCGCTGGGCAAATGAAGAGAAGGCAAACGATGTTTTCCAGCAAGCTGTTCAATTCTTGCGAAGCATTGTTCTTAAAAATCCAAAATGCCAGATACACCTAAATTTAGGCAATCATGACCATCATCGACAATTTTGCCAGTTATTAACTCAATTAGAAAATGAACTTCCTAACTTTTCGTGGCACCCTTATTATTTAAGAATAGGGAATATCGTTTTTCTTCATGGAGATGCGTCTATCCGTAAGATGAGACACAGTCAATTACAAAAATATCGAGCCCGTTGGGAACATAAGCCAACACGGAACGATGCTTTTCTAAATCAGATTTATGATGTTGCTGTCCAAATGAAAACACATGTTGTTGTATCTCGACTATATTTTCGACGCCGTCGCACAGCACGAAATTTATTATGGTATCTTGAAGACCTTGCATTGGGAAAAAATTCGGGTATTACCGAGGTCTATTTTGGACATACTCATGTGCCTTTGCGAAATTTCCGTTATAAAGGCATAACATTCCATAACTCAGGTACCGCTTACAAGGGGATGAAACTAAATATTCTCCGTACCCTTGTACTTTAACACATTCTAACAACAAAATATCCCTCTTACCGAATTATAAACCTAAATCGTCCATCACTTTATTTTGTTTGTTTGAGTAATCATTTTGAATATTTTGGACTGATTGACGCGAGTATGAACCTACCGCACCTGACGAGTTAGTCATACCATTTAACTGTTGCTGAATTGCAATCCCTCCGGTCACAGGAGACACTGGAGAATTAATAGGTACAGGATTTCCAGATGGAATAGTGTTTGGCATTCCTGACGTTTGTTTTGGATGCATCACAGCCCCTGTCTGTGGGTTATATACAAAGGCTTCACCACTCGAAGTTTTCGGTAGAAATGAAAGATATGTCGGATAAAGCATGTCAAGATTTGTGGGGTAATATCCCGTTGTGTATGCATATTGTAATACTGCAAACTTAATTTGCTCTAACTTTCGAAGGTCAGCAGGTTCAATACCCGCAGGAACTGTGATAATTTGCCCAGTAGAAGGGTCAAAACTATACAAACTATCCCCAGACGGCTGTGGTAACGAAGGTAAATATTGAGGTACCAATTCATCTAACGATTTCGGATACCTACCGTTTTCCGCTTGAAATGTTTGAATTGCTCGTTCAAGGTTTATTTTGCCTGTTTGGTTTGCAATGCCTTGTACCTGTTTCTGCATACTTTTTAACTGCTGTGCTTGAAGTTCCCCTTGTATTGCTGTTGTTGTCAACAACTCAACTCCACACCCTGAAAATAGCAATAAAAAACAAGAGGGAATAGCCATTATAAAAAGCACTGTTTTTGGTCTCATGGTAAAAACCTTTATCATTAATTCTATGTAATTATCAACATTATAATTCTATCATGTAAAACGTTCCGCTAACATTTTTTGTTTCAATATATACATAAATTCATTAGTTATAGAGATAATTCATGAAAGAAACCTGCATATTCCAAAAAAAGTAAAGAATGAAAAATAAATGAGTTAAGAGGGCATTAAGAGAGAGGGAGTTACCTCGTTTTTATTTTTATTCCTGTTAGGCTGTGGTATTTTTGGATAGATAAAATATCCATAGTGCCTTTTTTCATTTCGCGTAATGCTTGAACTGCTGCTCTTGCAGCTGCAAGTGTTGTCATTGTTGGGATATTATTTTCTAATGCTTTTCTACGGATAATAACTTCATCGTCCTTTGAAGATTTTCCCTTTGGTGTGTTGATAATCCAGTTGATGTAGCCATTAATAATACAATCCAATACGTTCGGTCTACCTTCTCCGACCTTGAATACTTCTGCAACATCGATACCTTGAGAGCGTAATACAGATGCGGTTCCTTTTGTTGCAATGAATTTAAATCCTAATTCGTATAAATCTTTAGCTACAGAGCCTATATTTTTTTTGTCGTGGTCGTTTAAACTGATAAAAATAGTTCCTTCTAATGGGATGCTGTTCCCTGCGGCGATTTGACTTTTTGCATAGGCAAGTCCCATGTTTTTATCAATTCCCATAACTTCCCCAGTACTTCTCATTTCAGGTCCAAGAACAATATCTACGCCTGGGAATTTGATAAAAGGTAAAACGACTTCTTTTGCGGAGATATATTGTGGTTCAGGGTCTTTGGTGAGCCCCATGTCAGATAGTCGTTTTCCTACCATGACTAAAGCAGCGAGTTTGGCAAGGGGAACTCCAACTGCTTTACTTACAAACGGTATTGTTCGTGATGCACGTGGATTAACTTCTAAAAGATATACTTTTCGGTCTTTTACCGCATATTGAACATTCATAAGCCCTCGTACTTCTAATTCTCGTGCCAGAGCTCGGGTTTGCTCTTTGATAACCTCTACAATATCGTAAGGTAGGTCGTATGGAGGCAGAATGCAGGCACTATCACCAGAATGTATACCAGCTTCTTCAATATGTTGCATAACCCCACCAATGATGACTTGTTCTTTATCTGCGATGGCATCCACGTCGATTTCAATAGCATCCTCTAAAAATTTATCAATTAATATTGGGTGTTCAGGTGATGCTTCTACTGCGAACTCCATATATCTTTGGAGAGCCTCTGCATCATACACAATTTCCATAGCACGACCACCTAAAACGAAGGAAGGTCTTACCACAACTGGATAGCCAATTCTCTCTGCAATTTGCAGAGCCTCTTCAAATGAACGGGCGGTATCATTTTCTGGTTGGAGTAGGTTCAATTTTTCGACAACCTCACGGAAGAGTTTTCGGTCTTCCGCGCGTGCAATATTCCAAGGAGAGGTTCCGATAATAGGAGCACCAGCTTTTTCTAATTGCTGGGCTATATTTAAAGGTGTTTGTCCCCCAAATTGGACAATAACTCCCTCAGGCTGAACCCGTTCAATAATGTTCATTACATCTTCAAAAGTAACTGGCTCAAAAAATAAGCGGTCTGATGTGTCATAGTCAGTGGAGACTGTTTCTGGATTGCAATTAACCATAATGGTTTCATAACCTGCATCTCTAAGAGCAAAAACAGCATGTACACAACAGTAATCGAACTCAATCCCCTGACCTATTCGGTTGGGACCACCTCCTAAAATGATTATCCGCGGTTTATCTGCAAGTCGTACTTCGTCTTCATCTTCATAGGTGGAATAATAGTAGGGAGTATATGCCTCAAACTCACCAGCACATGTATCTATAAGTCGATATGTTGGAATAATACCGAGTTCCTTTCGCAAATTCCGAACATCTAACTCACTTGACTTCCAATACCTTGCCAATTGAAAGTCAGAGAAACCGTATTGTTTTGCTCTTTTTATTTTCTTCGTTATGATTTCTTTTTTGGTAGTATTCTTTGTGTTTATGTGAGCATGTACTTCAGATGATAATTCAATAAGATTCTTTTCCTCCTCTACAATTTCTTCCATCTGCCGAATGAACCATGGGTCGATTTTTGTTATTTCATGCAATTCTTCTACGGTCGCCCCGAGGCGAATCGCTTCCGCAAGATGAAGATAGCGATGTGGTGAAGGAGTTCTCAGAGCTCGCAGAAGAGCATTTTTTTCTGCCTGTGAATATGGTTCTTTTGTTAGAGGTTTTGCTTTTCCATCACCACCAAAACCAAATCTACCAATTTCCAGCCCGCGAATGGCTTTTTGGAGAGATTCCTTAAATGTTCTGCCGATGCTCATTGTTTCGCCGACGCTTTTCATTTGTACTGTTAATATTGGTTCCGCACCAGAGAATTTTTCAAAAGCCCAACGCGGTATTTTAGTGACCACATAATCGATAGTTGGTTCAAAACATGCTGGCGTTTCTTTTGTGATATCGTTTGGTATTTCATCCAGAGTATAACCGACAGCTAATTTCGCAGCTATTTTCGCAATTGGAAACCCTGTTGCCTTAGAAGCCAACGCAGAACTCCGCGACACGCGAGGATTCATCTCAATTACAACCATCCGTCCTGTTTGTGGATGTATAGCGAACTGAACATTTGACCCGCCTGTATCTACTCCAATCTCACGCATGATAGCAATCGCCGCATTCCTCATAATTTGATATTCTTTATCTGTCAAGGTCTGAGCAGGTGCTACGGTTACACTATCTCCTGTATGGACACCCATCGGGTCTACATTTTCGATTGGGCATACAATTACCACATTATCTTTCAAGTCCCGCATTACTTCTAATTCATATTCTTTCCAACCGATAACAGACTCTTCTACCAGAACCTCATGAATTGGGCTGGCTTCCAATCCTTTTTGGATTGCTGATATATACTCATCTTTGTTGAAAGATAATCCTGCACCTGTCCCACCTAATGTGAATGCAGGACGAATCACCGCGGAGTAATTAATTTCTGCTCCGAATTCCATTGCTTCATCGAGATGATGAATAACCTTACTACGTGGAACTTCTAATCCACAATGGAGCATTGCTTCCTTAAACAAACCACGGTCTTCTGCTTTCCTGATGGTTTGTGCGTTAGCTCCTATCATCCGAACCCCATATTTTTCGAGGATTCCTGCATCTGCCAATGCTACAGAAAGATTAAGCCCTGTTTGTCCCCCTACCGTTGGAAGTAATGCATCTGGTTTCTCTTGTTTAATTATCTTTTCAAGGAATGGGACAGTTAAAGGTTCTATATATGTAGAGTCAGCCATTTCTGGGTCTGTCATTATAGTCGCTGGATTACTATTGACCAATATCACCTCATAGCCTTCTTCACGAAGGGCTTTGCAGGCTTGGGTTCCAGAATAATCAAATTCACATGCCTGTCCGATAATAATAGGACCTGAGCCTATAATCATTATCTTCTTAATGTCTGTCCTTTTGGGCATATAATAGTTCCTTAACGATTTATGATGAAGGTAAAATTTCAAGAATTTTGAGTTTTAATGTCCCCGCAGGAACTTGAACTTCGATTACATCTCCAACTTTTTTTCCTAATAATGCCTGCCCAACAGGGGATTGCGTTGACAACTTACCTGCTGATAAATCCGATTCTACTGGGCTTACGATTGTATATATAATCTCCTTGCCTAATTTCTCATTTAACACGCGAACACTTACTCCCAATCGTACTTCAGAGGTGTCTATTTGTGTTGAATCAATAATAACTGCCCGTGCAATTTTATCTTCAAGGTCGTTAATTTTTGCCATTAATAATCCCTGTTCGTGTTTAGCGGTATGATATTCTGCATTTTCACTCAAATCCCCTAAAGAACGGGCATACGCAATTACTTCAGCTAACTTAATCTTTTGTTTATTTAATTCTGCTAATTCTTCTCGTAACTTTTGTAAGCCTTCTTCTGTAATATAAATTGGTTCCATATACGTTTCCAATACTTTTGAAGATTAACGAGACGCCCAAAACGTAGTTTCTCATTTTTTTATTATTTAAATTGGAAGGATTATATCATATTTTAATATCCTCTTGAAATTGAATTTTTCTGAGATGAAGATGAGATTACTTTTACATTGTAGAGGTCTGTAATAATATACTTGTTTAATATGGATAGGAAGGTAAAATGAGACCAGAAGAGTTAAAAGTTCTTGTTGCTCCAGACTCATTTAAGGAGTCCTTAAATACAACCGAGGTAGCTAAGTATATTGTTAAGGGCTGGAAGAAGGCTTATCCTACCAGTCAATTGATTACATGTCCTATCTCAGATGGAGGGGAAGGTTTTTTAGATGCGGTATCTATGAGTTTAAACATGCAATATTTATCGACAACGGTTGCAGATTTAACAGGTAAAAAGAGAAAAATCAGATATGGTTGGCTTCCCAAACAAAAGGTAGCTATTATAGAGACTGCGAGCGTTGTTGGGCTTCATCTTGTCCCACCTGAAAATCGCACACCTGAGAAGTTTACCAGTTATGGTGTAGGTGAAGTTATTCTGAATGCTATTCAGAAAGGTGCAAAACAGGTTGTTCTGGGTTTAGGGGGGTCTGGAGTTAATGATGGTGGTGCAGGAATTGCTCAGGCATTAGGATATCAGCTTCTGAACTTTGATGGAAAGCCTATCGGAAGAGGTCCTCTGGACCTTCAAAATCTTGCATGTATAAAAAGCAGTATTTATGGTGAACAAATTAAAAACACAGCCATCATCATAGCGAGCGATGTCAAGAACCCTTATTATGGTTCTCACGGTGCCACATTTGTTTATGGTCCACAGAAAGGATTGAGAAAGGAATTGTGCCCTATTATAGACAGAGCCCTTAAACACTTTGCATGCATTATAAAGCGAGATATGAAGATAGATGTGCAAAAACAACCAGGGAGCGGTTCCGCTGGTGGAATGGGAGGTGCTCTATTCGCTTTTGCTTTTGGAAAATTTATTCCAGGGTTCCAATGGATAGCCCAAGCCAGTAATTTGTCCGAAAAGGTTGCTTCTGTTGATTTGGTTATCACTGGGGAAGGACAATTAGATTATCAAAGTTTTTCAGGTAAAGTTGTTGGTGAGATGATTCATCTTGCCAAACTACACGACAAACCAGTGATAATCCTTGTTGGCACATTAGGTAAAGGTTGGGAGATTTGTTTGTCCAAGGGAAATGTTATTGTTTTCCCTATTTCTGCTGGAGAAACATCAAAAGAAGAACTCCTAAAAAATACCTCGATTAATCTCCAACGGACAAGCCAACAAATAGCAAAACTGTTTCATTACAATCATAAGACAGGAATAAGAAGAGCAGATTAATAATATGGAACATAGAGACTTTTACAACAGACTGTCGGAAAGTGTTAAAGAAGATTTAAACTATTTGAAATCAATTCCTATTCAAGAATGGCAAACGAAGTTAGAATTGCTTCTTAGTGAAAGTTCTAATCCTGAGCGTGTTATTGTTGCATTTACTCAGTTCTTAAAGAATGTGCCAGCACCTATTGAAACTTATATCGCTAAATATCTCGAGACACCAAAGTACCTCCGATTTTTTGAAAGGATATTTTCTCAAAGTCCTTTTCTTACCGATACCCTTATTAAACATCCAGACTATGCTGATGAGATTTTATTATCACCTCATCTTTCACGTGCACTCACTAAAGATGAATGGTTACTTTATTTAGGGTGGGACTCTACTCTGCTAACCTCTAATTCTGACATTATAAATTATCTCCAAAACAATCAATTTATATCTGCAAATAATTGGAATTTAAGAAAAATCATGATATATCTTCGCCAGTGTCATAAGAAGGCATTGCTAAGAATCACTACCCGTGATATAGTAGAACATAATGAAGTTAAGTCAATTGCAGAAGACCTGTCTAACCTTGCAG
>JAIWNQ010000011.1 GCA_020216745.1 Candidatus Hydrogenedens sp. | reverse complement strand
ATGCACACCTTGAATTATGTTTTCATCTTGTTTTGGCTTATTTAACTCAAAGTTATGGAATACCAATTAAGTATAGTGACGAAAAGAAGGAAGGTATTCCTTCTCGCTTTGTCATCCTTGGTTTGGGGAAATTAGGAGGCAGAGAACTTAATTTTAGTTCAGATATTGATCTGCTATTTATTTACGATGATGATGGAGAGACAAGTGGTGGCTTAAAAGGACAAATTACCAACCGTGAATTTTATTGTAAATTGGGAGAACAAATCATCAAATTTCTTTCTGAGCATACAGAAGAAGGGCAAATTTATCGTGTTGATATGCGTCTACGTCCTTATGGGAAAGTAGGTGCTTTAGCAGAAACTCTTGCAAATTCTGTCGAGTATTATTATCAATATGGACGGGCGTGGGAACGACAGGCATTAGTAAAGTGTAGACCATGTGCGGGTGATTTGGATTTGGGCGATGAATTTATAGTAACAATGCGTCCTTTCGTTTTTCCCAAATTCTTTGATGATAAAACGTTGGAGGATATACACCAGACAAAACTAATGGTTGAAAAACAAGTTGCGGAGCAAGGACAAACAGATTACGAAGTTAAATTAGGGCGGGGTGGAATTCGAGATATTGAATTTACAGTGCAATTACTTCAATTGTTAAACGGTGGGAGAAAACCTGAATTGAGGATTACTAATACTATTGAAGCAATTCATAAGCTGATGGAAAATAATTATTTGAAACCGTTTGATGCAGAAACGTTAATAACGAACTATTGTTTTTTGAGAGAGATAGAACATCGCCTACAGATTGAATATGGAACTCAAAAACACGCTTTGCCCCAGAATGCGGAGGAGTTAGATGAGTTTGCCCGACGATTAGGCTATACTTCTGGCGAATCATTTTGGCGTGTTTATAAAGATAAGACCCGTGAAGTTCGTGTTATATTGGAACAATTTGTTGCGGTCAAGGCTTCTGGAAATCTATGGGTTTATGATTTGGTAAGTTTACAAACAGAGGGAAAGGAAGGGATAGAAAAATTAAAAGAATTTGGTTTTAAAGACGTAACAGAAGCAAAAGATATTTTCCGCAAATTAGCAAATGGTTCTGAGGGAACTCCGTACCCGCTACATGTACGCGAGAATTTTATTAATATCGTTCCCTACTTATGTGAAGAATTAAGAAAAACACTTTCTCCAGATATTGCTCTGGAGCAGTTTTATTCTCAACTTTCACGAATGAGATTTCCCGGAATTGTCTATGAATTATTTAAAGAAAATCATAACCTATGTTCATTCTTTGTTACATTGACAACTCGTGCTCCCGCCTTAGCAGATGTATGGATAAAAGAACCAAGTAGTATCGAGGTTCTTCTCCGAGAAGAACTTATTGGACAAAAGGTTGATGCGAATTACTTAACATTTTCATTACAAGAACTGAAAAGGTCTGTATTCCCCGAGTCTTCTCACTATCGGTTAAAAGATTCTGAATGGCTACGTATCGCATTGGGAGATTTACTGGGTAAGTTTGCTATCGATGAAGTCTGTGAGCAATTAACTCTTCTGGCTGAAATAATATTGGAAGATATTGCGGTAGAGGCTCAACAAGAGACAAGGCAGAAGTATGGCGTGTCTACGATTCCTTTTGTAGTTATCGGGTTGGGTAAAATTGGTGGAAGAGAGATGACTTTCGGTAGCGACCTCGATTTGATATTTGTTTATGATGATGAACATATAAATTCTGTTGAAAAATCAGAGGATATGCTTATCAGCCCATCGGAATATTTTGCGGATGTATCATCACGTATTATAAAAAAGCTAAAAGAACCTACACGTTTCGGGATTTTGTATGATATTGATGCTCGATTACGTCCTTATGGCTCAAAAGGTGTATTAGCAATAAGCTTATCACAATTTAAAGACTACTACGAGAATGAGGCAGATATTTGGGAAAAAATGGCATTAATGAAAGCACGTGTTATTATAAAACATGGTCATATTAACAAAGATATTTACCAGATGCTTACCAAATTAGCATTCTATTTTCCTGTATCAATAGAAGATTTACAAAAAAGTGAAGATATACGTCAAAAAATGGTTCAGCAAACGAGTACAAATAACTTAAAGAAATCGGAAGGTGGAACTGCAGAATTAGAGTATATCGTTCGCTGGTGGCAGAGAATGAAAGTTGAGAAATTTCCAGAATTAGCAACCCCGTCTGTGATTAATGCTTTAAACATTCTAATAAATGTTGCACCTGAACACTTGCAAAAATGGCAATTCTTAAAGAAGACATTTGGTATCTATTTGCAAATATTGAATCGCTATCGCCTTTTCACTGGTGTTCGTAGTTCTACCCTTTCTGAACAAGCACTTTCCTCCCTTCCACAATTATTACCTGAACTACAGTTTACACCGACACCATCAGAATACCTGATTAACTTAAAAACAGAAGTCCATCAATTTTATTTAGAAACTATGCAAACCGTTCAAAACTGGATTGAGTTAAGGAATTAGAAAGGTGTTTTTTGAATTTGCCAAGTGGATAAATGTTGATTTTTGACAGGAGGGGTAATTTCAACCATTTTATTTTTTGTTACACTTTTCTTTTTGAGATAATCTCTCCAATTAAACCATATTCTAATGCCTCTTCTGCGGACATCCAGAAATTGCGATCACTGTCTTTGGCTATTTTCTCTATTGGATGACCTGTTTCTAATGATAAAAGACGGTTAATTCTTTCCCGAATTTTTAAAATTTCCTGTGCTTCTATTCTAATATCTGCTGCCTGTCCACCAGCACCCCCTGAAGGTTGATGTATCAAGAAACGTGTGTTTGGTAGTGCCAATCTTCGCTCCTTTGGTGCACCCATCATAATAGGAACAGCAATACTCGCAACCCAACCTACGCCAATGGTTGTAACTGGCGAATGTATAAACTTCATAATATCGTAAATGGCAAAGCCCGAATCTACATGTCCGCCAGGAGAACATACATACACAGTTATCGGTTCCTGAGATTCGTAATCCAACAATAACAATTGTGTTATGGCTTTTTCTGCCAATTCCTGAGTTACTTCGCCAGATATGATAACTGCACGATTTTTTAATAGTCGAACCGTTAAGCCTTCCGACTGAACGGGTTTTTCTTCTTCACAAATTTCAGGCTCTTCGTTAAAAATCATGGTATTGCTCCTTTGATTAACAGGATTATATCTAAATTAGTTAAGAGATAATTTTAACTTGAAACCCTTTGAAAAAACAATTTTATCTATTTTATTTGTCTCCAAAAATCGAATACTGGAAAGGTTTCTTGTTTTTGATTTTATTCTTTCAACCTCATATTGTATTTTGGAAGCAGATTTTATGATAAATTTACTCAATCCAGCCAGTGCGAAAAAAATCAAACATTTGGTCTATGAAACCAGGGTAGTATTCATGAGCGAAATCAGGGTAGAGAATAACTTTTTTTGGGGATTTAATTTTATTGTATGCGGAGAATTGAGTTGAGGGAGGACAAATTTGGTCCATTAACCCGATTGCCATAAGGACTTCACCTTGTATGCGTTCTGCTAAATATTGACAGTCAATATAACCTAATTTACGGAAAATTTCATCTTCACGTTCATGTCGTGGGTCAAACAAACGGAAGTATGTTTTTAATTCTTCATAAGCTTCTTCTGCCAAATCCATCTCCCAAACTCTTTTGTAGTCGCATAGAAATGGACACATAGGTGCTAATTTCTTTATTCGGGGTTCCAGACCTGCACAGGCTAATGTTAATGCCCCGCCTTGGGACATTCCATAGGCACCCAATTTATTTTCATCGACCTCTTCAAACTGTGTTATTACAGATACCAATGCCACGGTATCTAAAAAGATGTGTCGGTAGAGTAAATTATCTGGCACATCGTCTAATCCACGGATAATATGTCCTTTCAGGGTATTTCCTACAATGTTCCCCGTTTCTGTGGATTGCCCACCTTGTCCACGGACATCCATAGCGGTTACACAAAAACCTTCCGCAACGAAACCTAATTTTTCATACCAATCGCCAGCATTGCCACCGTAACCATGAAATTTAAGCAGTGTTGGGCATGGCTTTGACCGTTTTGCAGGACGCAAGTATTGAGCATGGATTCGAGCACCACGAACACTGTTGAAATATAAGTCAAAACACTCGGCTATTTTGCTATGAAAAGAGGCAGGTATTAGTTCTACCTTAAAATCGAGCGTTTTAAGTTCTGCTAACGCTCGTTGCCAGTAGTCATCAAAATCTTCAGGTTTTGGATTTCTACCTTGATACTTCCATAGTTCCTCTAATGGTAGTTCAAACACAGGCATTGTCAACTCTCCTTAAATGTTATTAATTCAAAAAAATTTGTTTGGTTTTTAATATTTTTTATTGTGTGATAATATGGTCAAATAAAATTTTAGCACCGATAATAAACAAAAGGATAGCCCCGACTAATTCCATGCCCTTACCGAATTTTTTGCTTACATAAATTCCAATTCTCATCCCCAAAAGGGTTAGAAATCCCGCTGTAATGCCTATCCAAAATGATGGAAACCAGATGGAAACACCAATAAAAGCGAAGCTTAATCCGACAGCATAAGCGTCAATACTGGTTGCAATTGAGAGCATAATTAAGGAGATGCCACGAGTTGGATCTTTTTTCAGTGGGTGATTATTATCTGTGGATGGATTCTCTGGGGAAGAGGGTTCTTTATCAAGGAAAGATTGGTAGACGATTTTTCCACCGATACCCCAGAGAATGGAGCATGCAATCCAGTGGTCATAATCCAGAAGCCAATCCCCCACCTGATTTCCTGTATACCAGCCCAAAATGGGCATAATTGCTTGAAATAAACCGAAATGGAAAGATAGTCGGAACATTTGTCGTGGGCTGACTTTGCGAATAAGGGTGCTAATACCAATAGATACAGCGAAGGCATCCATCGCTAAAGCGATGGCTATTCCAGCTAAAACAAATGGATTTAACATGCATTGTCAACTTTCATAAAAGCAATAAATGTTCCCATTTAATCAGAATATTGTTAAACTTTTAAATCATACAATAGTTTGCGATTAAGGTATTGATATGTTTTACATCTATTAATTCTTTTTACGTCGTCGATTTTGACGCCACCTTCCTGCCCATTGATAGATAGGTGAAATAAATCTGCCTAATGAGGGACATAATGAGACAATCTGAAAAAGTTTTACCTTAAATCGTGGAATGAATATTTCCATCGGTTTTTTAGGTAAGGCTCTTTTGACAATAGCTTTTTCAATATCTTTAACAGTTAGAATACGTAAACCTGAAAAGTACAATTCTGCTGCTTCGACATGAAGCTGATTATCTAACATTGGCGTTTGTACGGTAGCAGGGCAAATCACAGTAACATATACCCCTTTCTTTTTCAGTTCTAAAGCAACAGATAGTGAATATGCCCGAACTGCATGTTTACTTGCTGAATAAATTGATAATCCTGGCACAGGGACAACCCCTGCAATTGAAGAAATGTTAATGATATGTCCACTTCCACGTTCAACCATGTGTCGTGCGGAAATTTGTGTTCCGAATATTGTGCCTTTAAGGTTTACATCAATTTGTGAATGAATCTCTTTTAATGGTGTTTCTGTAGCCCATGAGGAAAGAAGTAGCCCCGCAAAATTGATAGTTACGTCAATTCCTCCCCATTCTTTAACTGCTTTCTGAAAGACATCTTCCCATTCATTGTAATTAGTCACATCCAGACGAAATAGGCGAACCTGTGATGGGTTCCAGCCTTCTTCTGTCGCTACTTGCTCTAACTGTTCTGCATTAATATCTGTGGCTATGACCTTATGCCCTTGCCTCAGGAAAACAGTGGTCATATGTCTTCCCATGCCACTGGCACAGCCTGTCAGAAAAAAAGTAGATAGCATAAGTCAATCCTTTTTATTCTTGTTTTGGTGTATAGATTTTACAGAGTAAACAAGAACGCCCCAAACAGAATAGCAAGCACCCGAAGAAGTATACCCATGATTGACAAACCAATATATGCAAGGTCTTCTAAAACATTCACAGTTTCAACTCCTTAAAATATAAGATCTATTGAAATCAAAATAATTCTTTAAACCCAAAAATAGATAGAAGCAAAAGAACAATATCCATCAAGAAAATAAACACAACTGTGAGGAATTCAGTCATAAAATTATCCTTTTATTTAAAGGTTAATTATAGTGTATTTTTCAATTCAAAAGTAAGTATATCAAAAGTTTTATTTTCAAACAAAGAATTTTTATGGTTGTAAGAAATTGACTGTTTATTGTCTAAATATGAAACAAATGTAAATCAAATATATTTAATGGAAAGTAAGATTTTATCCACAACCTGTTCATGATTCAAATGATGACAATCGATGATTATGTCTGCCCATGATTCATAAAGCGGTGTTCGTTCTTGATATAAATCATACAGGGTTTGTCCTTTGGCTCTTACCAATCCACGTTCTTCAACACTCTTTGCACGTCGATTAATTTCTTCGAATGGATATTTTAGGTAAATGATATTTCCAAGTTGCTTCAGGTATTCCATTGCTTTATGGCTATATACCACACTACCTCCAGTTGCGACGACACACTGGAGAGGCTTGATTTTAAGTACATACTCCTCCTCAATTTTGCGGAATTGTTCTACCCCTTGCTCATCAATAATCTGTTGAAGTAATTTGCCAGTTTCAGATTGTATTAACAAATCGGTATCTATAAAATTCCAATGCAATGATTTAGCTAACAAGACACCAATGGTGCTTTTCCCTGACCACGGCATACCAATTAAAATAATGTTCTCTTTTATCATTTGTAATTCCAATATAATTTTAATGACATGACAAGATAGGTGTCTGTAGAATTTAATAAAGTTTTACAAATATTATAAAAAACAAGTCTGAAAATAAAAATGGGAATTCATGTTCTAATGTAAGGATTATTCTTTTTCATTCTTTTTTGTTCGTCCTATCCGAATCTTTTGGAAACAGAGATTTTCATCTTTGGTTAAATGAATCAGTTTGCGAATACCTCGTCTAAGGGCTCTATGTATAGCAGAAGGGTTTGCCCCTGAACGTTCTGAAATAGTTTCAAGTGTTAGTCCTTGAAAATAATACATTTCAATATAGCGTTTTTCTTTTGGACTAAGTTTTCGCTGAACCTGTTTTCTAACCCATTGCAAAAGACGAGTCTTTTCTTCTCCCCATGCTAATTTTTTCTCAATCTCTTCTGGTGATTCATACCACAATGAGCAATGTGATGGTACTTGTTCCAAAAAATCTTGCGATACTAAAACAGTATGGTTCAAAAACTCCTTTTCTAAACAATCGGTATTTTTACTTTTGGTAAGTAGGTGTTGTGAATTCTTTTTCATAACTTTAATCCTTTTTTTTGAAAATAAAACGTAACAGTCCTTAATAACTTAATAGTAAAAAGGTGAGAACATTTTACGAATATGGAATTGAAAAAGTACTTTGCAGATGGTTTATTTTTTGTTTAATTTTTATTTGGTTTTATTTTTAAGAAATCAGTTTAGGTGAAAAAGAGAATCGCAAAGAAAATCTAAATATGTAAAAAAGATTTTTCAAATAGTGTCTTTTTAATTGCGGTATGTTGATTGAGCAGAATACTGTATAAATTAAAAGGAAATTTTTTTGTCAGGAATGTTTGTACATATATATGTGGTAATTCTGAAAAATAAGAATACAATATGTTGTGTTTCTGCGAAAATTGTAGAATAAAAAAATTTTTAAATTTTATAAAAAAATGGGTATTTTAATTTGACAAGTGGTTTTGTTTTATGTTAAGATTTTACAAATTTAATATGAAAATTCATCGCCGCCAATTCTGAAATCCAGCGAGAAGAAAGGAGGTATGATGACCAGAGAGAAGGCTCGCACAGGAATTGGATTGGGTCGATGTGGTCGATAAAATGTAGATGAGAAAGTGTCTGTGAGGGCAGACACGGAAAGAAAAGTTTATATTAAATTGAACTGAACTTGTAAAAGGAGTATGAAACTATGCGTAAAAGCATGTTATTAGTTGCAGTAGCAGTCGTACTTTTAGGCACGATGGCTTATGCCGAACTTCAGAATGTAGAAGTCGGCGGAAAAATTCGCATTCGTGCGAATTGGTTAGATTATGATGATGCCGGTGAAACAAGCTTTATCGAACAGAGAACACGTTTAAATGTAAAAGCAGACTTCACCGATGAAGTTACAGCGATGATTGAATTAGACAGCTATGATATTTGGGGCGAGGATTTTCGTTCTCCCAATTATCTTACTGGTGTAGACAATCGTCAGGCGAGTGTAGATGATGTTGAAGTCTATCAAGCCTATGTCGAAGCCCGTGAGATGTGGGGAACCCCGCTTCGTGCCCGTGTTGGTCGTCAGGAATTGACCCTTGGTAGTGGCTGGCTTGTCGGCACAAACGACAAACGCTACAACTTCACAGGTCTTTCCTGGGATGCACTTCGCTTGAGCTATGTAACAGACATGGTCAGCGTTGATGCTATCGCAGCCAAATTAGTCGAATCCATGAAGGATTTCGCAGAAGATGATGTTGATTTGTATGCTATCTATGGTAGCTATACAGGTCTTGAAGATGTCGTAATCGATGCCTACTGGATGTATATCCGTGACGATGCGACAGAACTTGAATCTAACCTTCATACCCTTGGTCTTCGCGGTGCTGGTAAAGTCGGTGCCTTCGATTTCGAAGCTGAAGCCGCTTATCAGTTAGGTGATGCAGAAGACACAGGTTGGTGGATTTTTGGTCAAACCAATGATTTCAATGCATGGGCAGCAAACCTTGAATTAGGTTACACCTTCGATATTTCCTGGCAGCCACGGATTTATGCCGGCTTTGCATATTTGGAAGGACCGGATGTGGATTGCTATTGGTTCAAGAAAGACGATGTTGAATTTGCTTTCAACCGTCTATTCTCCAACTGGGAATATTCTGATTTCTTAGACGATACAACACTTAGCAATGCTTTCGTATATCGTCTTGGTTTAGGTGTCCAGCCGACCGAAGCCATTAAACTTGCTCTTGAAGGTCAATATTACATGTTAGACGAAGAAGCAAAGAATGATGATGATGAGTTAGGTTGGGAACTTCAGTTAACAGGTGCTTACAACTACAGCGAAGACTTAGTTGTTCGTGCTGGTTACTCCCATTTCTTCGGTCAAGAACTGCTTGAAGACCAAGATTTCAACTACCTATTTGCTGAAACTGAGATTAGCTTCTAATGTCTCTGTTCATTGGTTTCTTCTCCTAAATCAATATTTAGGAAAAGAGAGTAGAAAAGGGCCTCGTAAGGGAAACCTTACGAGGCTGTCTATTTTTAAATCAATCTAATCTAAAGGTTTTGTTTAACAATTTAAAAACTCTACTTGATTTTTTCTATGCATTTCTTTTATTGTTTTTACATATTTTTTTTGCAATGTCAACATGAATAAAACTTAATAAAAAGAAAGGGTCCTAAATTGAGTGAAACACCTATCTTAAAACCTACTCAAGCATTAGATTTGCTCTATGAATTTGAACGTGAACCAGTGACAGAGGATAAACTTCAGCCAGGTCGTTATTTTGCAGGTTTATTCGCTGGTGAACACGTTGCGGGAACTGAATTTGTTATCGGAGCGTTATTTGTTAGTTGGGGAGTTAATGCCTATGACATCTTTGTCGGGTTGCTTCTTGGAAATTTAATGGCGGTACTCACCTGGACGTTAATATGTGCCCCAATTGCAGTACGTACACGTCTAACGCTTTATTGGTTTTTACGTAAAGTTGCAGGTCCAACTGTTACAACAATATATAACGTGTTAAATGCATTTCTATTTTGTATTTTGGCGGGCTGTATGATTACTGTTTCTGCCTCAGCAGTTCGTGTTCCGCTGGGGATACCTCCTCAAACGCAATGGATACCTACTGACTTCCGATTCGTACTTGTAGTATTAGTAGTAGGG
>JAIWNQ010000010.1 GCA_020216745.1 Candidatus Hydrogenedens sp. | reverse complement strand
GCTGTTGTTGTAACTCTTGCTATTTTGGGCTTTAAACGATTATCCCAATTTTCTGTAGTATGTTCACCATGGATGTTCCTCATGTTCATTGCAGGTGCAATTGCCCTTTTACCAGCAGCAGGTGTTGATATTCGCACCTGGAATGATTTCTGGCAAATTGCGACCCAGAAAATATGGACTGGAGTTCGTCCAGATGGGAAAGAACCGATATCTTTCTGGCATGTATCTGCTTTTGCATGGATATGTAACCTGGCGATGCATGGTGGTCTCTCTGATATGGCAATTTTTAGATATGCTCGCTCCTCTGCCTATGGGCTTTTCTCTGCTTTTGGTATGTTTTTAGGTCATTATTTAGCGTGGATTTGTGCTGGTATAATGGGTGCTATGTCTGCAATCCTATTACAAAAAAGTATTATTGAACTTGATTCTGGTGCTGTGGCTACTGAAGCATTAGGTACTGCTGGTCTAATTGCGGTAATATTGGCAGGTTGGACTACATCAAACCCGACTCTGTATCGGGCAGGCCTTGCTTTGCAGGCAGTTACACCTGGATGGCCAAGATGGCTCGTTACTTTACTGGCAGGTGCTGGTACTACAATTATTGCTTGTTCACCATTTGTCTTTACAAAATTACTCGATTTTGTGGGTTACTATGGTTTGCTTCTTATGCCCTTGGGTGCAGTGGCATTTACGGAGTACTGGATATTCCCTAAAATAGGATTGACACGATACTGGATTGAGAAGAAGCAAATGTCGATGAATCTACCTGCTTTGTTAAGTTGGCTCATCTCCATTGCAGTTGCCATTACATTGGAAAAAACAGGGACATTGCATCTTTTCTTCTTATTTGTACCTGTCTGGCTTATGACTTCTATTCTATATACTATTCTGGCTATGTTAATGGGGGCAAGAGATGTTCCAGCGGATGCAAAAGAAGTTATACCTACTGCAGAAAACAATTTGATTGTAACATCTTCTCAAAGAAAAAAAGAAATCACTCAAAAAGAAGAATCAAAATCTGACCCTGTTGTATGGATATCGGGTATCATCGCAGGTCTATCATTAATTATATGCTTACTACTTTCAATCTGGGTGTTTGTTAAAGGAACCAATGGTTTTGCTCAAAACCTCAAAACGTTCCATAGCATTCTTCTTTATCCAACATTGGCATACTTCATCGCTGGAACGATTTTTGTAATCCGAAGAGACCGAGAGAAACAAAACAATTAATAAAGCAAAAAAGTAGATAGACTTAGACCTAATTGAGGGATACATGAGATCTCGAATATTGTCCGGTATTATTTATTTGACTGTTTTTACCTCCAGTATGGCAATTATGTTCCTTCAATTAGTGGCAGGTCGGATTATTGCACAGTATTTAGGTCAAAGCTTGCTTACTTGGACAAGTATTATTGCAGTTACACTCACGGGAATTGCTATTGGTAATCATGTTGGTGGAATATTATCTGACCGATATAATAACATTAAGACTATTCCTTTTCAGTTTTTCTTTGCCTCTATTCTTATAGCTTCTATTTATATAACAAATCACTTGTTAGGAAATCTCTCTTTATTACAAAATTTGTCTTGGCAGTGGCGAATCCTTGCACATGTATTTCTAATGCTACTTCTACCTTTTCTTGCATTAGGTACCATATCGCCTGTTTTAACTCGCCTATTAATTCAAGTTTCTTCGTCTTCGGGAACAAGTGTAGGTATCTTTTTTGGTTTTTCTTTGTTGGGTAGTTTAGCTGGGACTTTTTTAACAGGTTATGTTTTTCTGGCACATTTTGCCTATACATCATTACTTTTTCTTTCTGCGTTTTTTTTATTTGTTATTGCTATTGGCTATGCAATTGGTAGTTTGTATATCCAATCAGTTACTTCAAAAAAAATTGAAATGGAGTATTCTGAGAAGGAAGAAAAATCTATAAAAGACGTGGATACTCAGCCATTTTATAAGGTTCTACTCATTTCGTTCTGGGCTGGTGCGGGGGTCATGGTTCTTGAAATTGTATCTGCTCGTCTGCTTGCTAAGAATTTCGGCAATTCCCTATATACATGGACAACGATTATCGGCGTTGTATTGGGTTGTCTTTCTTTAGGCGGATATATTGGTGGTTATTTAAGTCAACATTTAAATCCGAGGAAAGTTGCCAGTTTCTTCTTGTTCTTGTCGAGTTTATTTCTATTGATTATTCCATTGGCGAATGTCCTTCTGCCATGGAATCCATATTTATGGCATTTTTCATGGCCTGTTCAGATCCTTATTCATTCTATTGTTGTTTTTGGACCTGCATGTGTTGCTTTTGGAACAATCTCCCCAATTTTAATACGAATGATTTCCCCAACAAATGACAAAGATGTCCATGGCAAAAAGATTGGGATGATATACGGAGTGAATGCCTTTGGAGGTATTTTAGGAGTCATTGGAACAGGTTACTATGCTATTGCACATTGGGGCACATCTATCACTATTGCGTTAACAGCGATAATATCGGCTCTATTTTTCCTCTGGATAGCAAAAAAGACGTTGATGTCATTTTCCTACACAATTTTAGTTTTGATACTCTTTTGTAGTGCATTAGCCCCATCGCATCCATGGGACTCGTTGGCATTACAGACAGGACTAAAACCTTATCGTCCTCCAAATGTCCTTTATGAGAAAGAGAGTCATTATAATTATATACAGGTTAAGTTAGCAGACCAAGAACGACCATATATATTGGACCTTGTATTAGATAAAATGATACACAATAGGAAAAATATGAAAGAGCCAAACAAGTTAACAGCACCTTATGAGTATATATTTCATAGTGTCATTGATTACACTCATAAAGAAAAATTATTTAATCGACAGCTTCTCATTGGAGGTGGTGCCTATACATTTTGCCATTTTCTTGAACAAGAATATCCAACGTGTCAGATTGAAGTGGCAGAGATTGACCCAGAAGTGACTAAAACCGCATTTAAAGTGTTTGGGCTTCCGAAGGATACACATCTTAAAATTTATCATCAAGATGGCAGAAATCGCATAGAGGATTTAGTCCGCGAAAAGAAACAGGGTAACATGGCGATTTCGTATGACTGTATCATTAATGACTCATTCAGTGATTATAGTGTTCCTTTCCATCTTGTAACCAGAGAATTTGTTGAAAAAATCTATTACATACTATCTTCGGAAGGTATATATCTGACGAATGCTATCGATTGCCTTATGTATGGCTATTTTATCTCTGCCATGTATGAAACATACAGTAGTGTTTTCCCATACACCTATATGTTCTCCACTATGGATAATCCCGAATCCAGAGATACGTTTGTATTGGTTGCTTCCAAGAAGCCCTTACCAATTCAAACAATTGCAAATCAGGTATATGAACGATATAACACAAAAGTATATCCTTTCTCAGATGAAAAGATAAAAGCACTACTATCTAAAACGACCCCTTTTATCCTTACAGACCAGTTTGCACCTGTGGAAAATCTTTTAGCACCGACCGTCTCATTTACTGAGGAGACGCCATATCTCCGTCGATTAACACGAATAGCAGAAACAATAACAAGCGGTGGGAACATAAATCAGGCTATTGACCAGTTATTAAGAATTATAGATGAACGACCTAACTTTAATAATGCTTATATCATTTTGATTGATGCCCTTATTCAGGCTAAGCGGTATCCAGAAGCCGTGGCATGGGCAAAAAAACTTATCCAGAGATTACCTAATGAAGTGAAAGTGTATACCCTTTTAGGAACTGCTTATGCCAGATTGAGTAATACCCAATCCGCAATTGAAGCATGGGAACAAGCGATTCAAATAGACCCTAATTTGGGAAATGTTAAAATAAATCTCTCAACATACTTAATTCAACAGAAACAATTTGAAAGAGCAGAAACACTAATTAAAGATGTTTTGGAAAAAGAACCTACCTTAAAATTTAATGCCACGATGAATTATGCAGTATTGCGGTTTGCTCAGGGTAAGTTTGACGAATCGTTACAATATTTACAGCAAGCTGAACACCTCCAACCCAATAATTACTCGATTAAAGAACAAATGGCGGTAGTGTATTATTATTCGGGTGATACTGGTCGTGCTAAAGAACTTATCCGTGAATGTCAAAAGGCAAATCATTCTGTTAATCCTGAATTTTTAAATCTCCTTAATACAAAGAATTAAAAACAAATAGTTTCTCTTGTGAAATAGTATGAGTTAACGTTATAAAATAATAAATCAAATCAATCAAACGAGTAGTATAAAGTGTATGAAAATACTTGTTCTTTCACAATTTTTTCCACCCGAAATGGGAGCCCTATCTGCACGTACCTATGAGCATGCTAAATATTGGGTTTCCGAAGGTCATGAGGTTACAGTTGTTTGTGGTCTGCCTAACTATCCTGATGGTATTGTTCCTCCAGAATATCAGGGAAAGTGGCTTATTCGTGAAAATTGGGATGGTATTAACATACTACGTGGCTGGCTTTTTGTGACTCCTAATCGTGGTGTTGTTAAACGAAGTATTGCCTTTTTAACGTATATGCTCTCTTCGATTATCGTTGCTACTTTTTTTGCGGGGAAATGTGATGTAGTCATGGCAAGTTCCCCGCAGATTCTATGTGGTTTAGCAGGTTATATTGTATCGGTCTTTAAGTGGCGACCCTTTGTATTTGAGGTACGAGACCTCTGGCCTGCACAGATTATTGATTTAGGAGTAATCAACAATAAATTTATTATCTCAATCCTAACTGCCCTTGAAACGTTTCTTTATCGCCATGCTAAAGCAATTGTTACCATTGCCCCTGCTATGTCACGGGAAATAGCCCGACGCGGTTTTGATGAAAATAAAATTTTCACTATTCCAAATGGTATCGATGAAAATGTCTTTAAACCCTTAGATACACCAAATCGCATTCGCAAAGAAAAAGGTTGGGATGATTCGAAGATTGTTGTACTTTACATTGGGACTATGGGTTTATCGCAGGGACTAAAAACTATCCTTGAAGTTGCGGAACGGGTAAAAGATGACCCACGTCTCCTTTTTGTTTTTGTAGGTGCGGGTGCAGACCGAGATAACCTTATTCGCTTATCAATTCAAATGCTATTGAATAATGTTGAGTTTTACCCCGCAGTGGAGAAAAAAGAAATGCCTGAGTGGTATGCCTCATCAGATATTTGCCTTGTTGCATTAAAAAAACGTAATGTTTTCAAATATAACATTCCGTCCAAAATGTTTGAAATTATGGCATGTGAACGTCCTATCCTCTTAGGTGCTGAAGGTCAAGCACGTGAACTTTTAGAACAGGCAGAAGCTGGTGTCGCTGTGGAACCAGAAAATGTTGATGCTTATACGGAAGGGCTTTTAGTTTTAGCAAATAACCCTGAAATAAGGGAAAATGCTGGCAAAAAAGGACGAGCCTACGTTCTTGAACATTTTACCCGCAAAACAAATGCACAGAAATACCTCCATGTCTTCCAATCTGTAGTAACAGCATGCCCTAATAATAAGATTTAAAAGTTTGATTATCACTCTTTTTTGTATGTTATCGAGAATTATGATTTTGGAGGAGATAATTTTTTAAGAAACTCCCATGGGTATATACTGGAAGTATGTCCATCGCTCCAAAATATGCTTATGGCATAATGGCCTAATAGTTGGAATTGTTCTACCTTTATATCTTCTGGGATATTTTCTTGTTTGAGCAAAGGTTGCCCTGTTAGTTCATCTACACAGTAGGCGCATCTACATGTGCGTCGTAATTCTACTAATGAAATTGTGGAGAATTTTCCATCTTTCCATTCAATTATTAGGTTTTTTCCTTTAACTTGTACTTCTGGCGAGGATAGTGTATTTGCTCTACGTTTTCCTATTTCACGTTGTATCTGCTCTATTAAAGGTTTCCATGTCGTATCGTGCTCTTGACCCGCATTTTTGGTAGAGGCATCATGAAAATTGGGAAGAATAGGAATAGTTGCCAGTATTGGCAAACCGAAACGTTGTTGTAAATCGTCTGTCCCATTTCCAAATAAGAAATGTTTTTTCCCGCAGTTATCGCAGATAAAGTAGGACATATTCTCTACAATACCCAGCACAGGGACACGCAATTTTTCGAACATCAAAATTCCTCTGGATACATCAACCAACGACAATGTCTGTGGTGTAGTTACAATAATGGCACCGTCTAAAGCAATCTGTTGAAGGAGTGTTAATTGGATATCACCAGTCCCTGGAGGCAAATCAATGATTAAAAAATCAAGAGGTCCCCATTCTGTTTGGTGTAACAATTGTGTTGTATATGTGGAGACTAAGGGTCCTCGTAATACTGCGGGGGAATCGCCTAATATATATCCTAAAGACATAGTTAGAAGACCATCGATTTCAACAGGTAGAAGTTTTTCATCAATCATTACAACATCTGCATGGACTTTGTTCATCAGTGTAGGTAGTGAAGGACCGTACATATCCAAATCTAACAAGCCCACCCTTAATCCACATCTTTGTAAAGCACGGGCAAGATATGCGGATATGGTTGATTTCCCGACGCCTCCCTTGCATGCGGATATAGCAATAATTGAGTGGATATTATTCAGGGTCACTTGTTGTTGGTGTGGAGATACGTTGCGCTGACGTGAAGTAAATTGGATGTTTATCTTTTTTACCCCTGGTACTGAAAAAACCTTCGCCTCAATTTCTTCTTTAAACTGATTTTTTAGGGGACATGTCGGAATAGTTAATTCAATAATTAAATTAACCACGCCATCATCATCACATGAAACTGATTTTACAAATCCAGCACTGACAATGTCTGTTTTTAAATCAGGGTCGATGACCGTTTTTAAAATTGATATTACCTTTTCTTTAATGGACTCAGAAAAACTCATATTAACACTTCACCCCAACGAATTATAAAAACGAAAAAATAGAAAGGGAACAACGTAATAGTTACAGGTAGAATTATAACTTTAACTTTATTTTAATACTTGCATTCACATCAAACTTTATATCCGATTGAGTGGAATAACCTATCACATGTAATGTCCCTTCGATACAACCGCCATCGGTAGCATCTTTTATTAAGGGATATATATCAAGTTCTTTGTCAATTAAGAAAGTTATTTCTGTTTTATCTGAACTAATTTCCCCTTCACCAAAAGTTATTTCTTTATCATTGATTTTCAAAATAAGCGAAATTTGCTCGATTTTAGAGAAATCACCTTCTTTAGCTTTCATTTTAATTTGTTCAATCCATAAGTTTTTTACTTTTATTTTTTTAAGTAAATTAAGTGCAATATTTGAACCAATAGGGATATCCCTTAGTGCAGGTTCTACTTCTTTCCTAATTTCTTCAATATTAAATTTTCCGCAAGCTTTTGCAATTGAAACGCTTTTGTCAATTCGAATATCGACATTGGGTTCGCCAGGAATTTTTACATCTTTTGCAATGGTTGTATCAAACTTAAATTCTGATAAAGAAGAATAATTAAAAATTAATCTGAAACAGCCTGAAAAAGAAATACTCACTATCATAATGAAGAGGATACTCAACAGTTTACTGGTTGCAAATAATTTTTGTGTTTTCATAATACGCTCTCCCAAAAGTTAAAGTTTTTACTATAAAAGTTATTGCAAAAACATTATACACTAAAATGAGATTAAAGTGTTAAAAATTTATTTTAAACTTTCTCCTTCAACATAAAGTTCTTTCCATTGAATTCCAGCAACACCACCTGTATGGAGTTGTAAAGCAAAGAAACCTTCAAACAGATTTGGTGCAGAATCAGTGAAATCTACTACTTTAACACCATTTAGCCATGATATGGTCCGATTCCCTTCACATTTAACTTCGATTTCATTCCAATCACCTTTTCGAAGTGCCCAAGCACCTGGCGTTTTTGTATTTGGTTCTGTTAACCAACCCCGTTTATAACTTTCGTAAAGGAAACCTGTTTTTGTTGGATAACCCGGTTCTACCTCGACCTGTACACCTGAAATAATTGGATAGCCGTCATCTCGCATGTTGATGCTTGAGTGATAAAATAATCCATAATTGCCTTCACCCAACATTTTAAACTGGGCACGCACACGAAAATCTTTCCAGATTTTTTCTGTTGCAAGATATCCCTCCGATTTTTTTGGCCCACTTTTACCTACAATAATACCATCTTCAACGACCCATTCTTCTGAACCGTAATTTTTCCAGCCCTCTAAATTTGTCCCGTTGAATAGGGATTTCCATTCTCCCTTTCGTCCTAAATCTTTAATTCGCACATTTCGATATTCAACTTCGGCAATGTCAGGAATAACCTCATCAGCTCGGACTTGCAGAAGAATATAGCCCTTTATATAGTTATCATCTTCTATTCGTGATGCTAATATATCATGTAAATAAACCTCTATTGTTGGTCCGATTGCGACCACTTTTATCCGATTCCAATCACGTTGTTTTAATGTCATTACAGCATCTCGGGATGGTTCTGCTAACAAACCTCTACCATTCTCCTCAATAATTCTACCTGTGCCAAATCGTTCCCTTGTCTCTATATTTGCTTGATAGCCATAACAATCATATTTCACCTGGTCAGGTGGAACATTTTCAGGTACAGGTAATAAAGGTAACCATTGAGTTCTAAACTGAACTCCACCATTTATCGGATTTAATGTCCTAAATTCACATTCAAATTCAAAATCTGCAAATTCCTTCTTAGTATAGAGTAACCATATATTTACTTTTTCTTCTTTTTGTTCTGGTGTCTTTGTTAATTTGCCTTTAATTACGCCATCCTGAATAGTCCATTCGCCACCAAGTGCTTTCCATCCTTCTAAAGAGTTATTTTCAAATAAAGGAACCCAATCCGCTGTTTGAGCAAACATACCGATACTAACAAGAAGGATAAAAATATTCATAGTACATCTCCTCTTAAAAATGTTTAATTGATGAAATTATGCTAATTATCTCTTACAATAATATAAAAATACAACTACTCCTTCTTTCTCTCTTCCTCATAAAAACTGTACTGTATAAAGATATTATTATATTTTTACTCGATTAACATTTTTTGCGAGTAAGCCCTTCGGACCTTGGACTAACTCAAAACTTACTTTTTCTCCTTCTCGGAGTGTGCGAAATCCACGCATACGAATTTCGGTGTGGTGAACAAAAATGTCTTCCCCCAAATCGTTCACAATAAAACCATATCCTTTACGGTCATTGAACCATTTTACCTTCCCCATGTGCCTAACATGAGGTGACAAAGATACTACCTCGCTCACGATTACAACCCTTATCGTTAATCTTTTCTTTTAATCCATTCATAAAAATCTATATAAAACACTTCTTTATAGAAGTTGTTCATTACTATTTTACACTATTTACATTAATTTGTCAAGATACTTTATAAAAAAATAAAAATAATATGATATTTCTATTTGTGATAAAATTTGACATAAATTACAAAAAAAATATCAATTGTTTTTTTATATCTATTTTTATTTATAATTTAACTATTCTACTTTATCAAGAATAAAAAACAAGAAGGAGTTTTTATGCGAGTATTAGTAACTGGTGGGGCAGGTTTTATTGGTTCCCATTTAACAGAATATCTTGTACAAAGAGGTAATAAAGTAGTTGTGTTGGATAATTTGAGTACTGGCAAGTTTGAGAATATTGAGCACATCAAAGGAATAGAATGTATCATTGATTCGACTTTGAACGAAGAAATTGTTCGTGATTTAGTTAAAGATGTAGATGTTGTTTTTCATTTAGCAGCGACGGTGGGTGTGAATTTGGTAATTAATAATCCTATTCAGACCATCGTAAATAATATTCGTGGTACAGAGACGGTGTTAGAAGAAACCTGTCGTTACCGTCGTCCTCTATTAATAACTTCAACAAGTGAAGTATATGGCAAAAGTATGAAGGAGGTATTTGAAGAAGATGATGACCAGATTATAGGTCCTCCACATCGGCATCGTTGGTGTTATGCAGCATCAAAAGCAAT
>JAIWNQ010000003.1 GCA_020216745.1 Candidatus Hydrogenedens sp. | reverse complement strand
ATAGCCGGAAAAGATGTTTATGTTTTATTAACAAGTAGTGGATATCCGGATGGTGAATTAAGAGCACAACTGGACTGTGAAGGGAATGTAAGAATTGTAAATGCAAGTTTTGATTCACAAACCTTAGATGTATGCATGAATGGAATACCAACATTTGTATTAGTAGAATATCCATCTGCTACTTCATATAGGCCAGTTTTGTCTAATGAATACAATTTCAGAATACTCCCCGGCACAGGTGGTTATGACACCTGTTTAAATGCACCAATTATTTCCACTAATTTAGATATATTCGGCGATAGCAGTATAACTGTAGTTGCGACAGGTTGGGTTGATAGCCTTGAAATGTTCACATTAGAAGACGATAACCGTGCTCCCGCATCAGGATTTGCCAATATACGATTTGTAAATGCAGTAAAAGATGGATATGCTGTAGACTTTATATTCGCAGGTTGGCCACCAGAACTGACACCATTGTTCTCCAATATTTCTGCACTCAGTTCAACACCTTATTATGGGATATCTGCTCCTGATACATTAGATATCGTTATATCTAAGGCGGGTTTGCCTGAAGAGGTGATTGCGATGCAGTCAGAAGTTCAATTCTTGCCTGGTGGTGTATATACAATATTCCTTGTTGGTCCTGTTCCATTGAAGAATGGTTATCAACTTCTTATTACTGAAGATAGACCCGGTGAATTGCCCCCTGAAGGTGAAGGGACACCGGAAGGCGCTCCTGAAGGTGTAGTCGAAGGGACCCCGGAAGGCACCCCTGAAGGAGTAGTCGAAGGGACCCCCGAAGGTGTAGTTGAAGGTACTCCAGAAGGGACCCCGGAAGGCACCCCTGAAGGAGTTATCGAAGGGACACCCGAAGGTGTAGTTGAAGGTACTCCAGAAGGGACCCCGGAAGGCACCCCTGAAGGTGTAGTCGAAGGTGAACCTCCTACTCCACCGCATAGTGCCGACCAAGATGGCAATTGGAACATAAATCTATCTGAATTATTGCGAGTAATCCAATTCTTTAATTTGGGTGGTTACCATTGCGACCCATCGGGTGAAGATGGTTATGCCCCCGGACTTGACGGAGACAAGACATGTACACCGCACGCATCAGACTATAACCCGCAAGATTGGACGATTAGCTTATCTGAGTTATTGAGACTGATTCAGTTCTTCAACCTGAATGGTTACTATCCATGTGAAGGAGGAGAAGATGGCTATTGTCCTGGTTCGGGAGGACCTGCATAATTTATAAAAGATTTTGCAAGTAATTTGTAGGGGCGGTTATAAACCGCCCCTACTTTTTAAAATACAACCCATAAAATTGCAAGTTTAGAACAAATTAAAAAATTTTAAAAACAGGCAGGATATTTGTGGCTGAAAAGTATTGTCAATATCCCTAATAATGTATCTGAGTACTTATCCCGGTATCTCACTCATACACTTTGATTGTTTTATTTATCCTTCTATTTAACACCCCTTGTTTATTCCAACAACTTTTTAGTTTATCTTTTGTATTGTATAAGGGATTGTCCCATCATGCTTATTTGTTAATTTTATAAAATAGATAATTGTAGGAATTTTGTTCGAAACATTACTTGTTTAATTGGAAGTTAGAAATTTGCAAATGTAAGAGGTGAAGTTATGAATGAATATTATCAGCAGTTAATTAAGCCCTCGTGGTCGCCACCTGCATGGGTATTTGGTCCTGTGTGGTCTGTGTTGTACATGATAATATTTCTTTCCTATGGGATAACATTTTGGATGGTTATTACTAAAAAAATCCCAGCCTATGTGTTGATTCCTTTTGTTTTAAATCTAATATTTAACTTCCTATTCACACCGATTCAGTTTGGGTTGAGGAACAATTTACTCGCCAGTATAGATATTCTGTTTGTGTTAATGACTATAATTGCTACAATCATTTTTATATATCCCTATAGTAAGTGGATTGCATTTTTTCAGATTCCCTATCTTCTATGGGTGAGTTTTGCCACAATTTTACAATTGACAATCACCTACTTTAACTGGAAGTAGATTTTATTTTTAGCGGTATCAGGATTTGTTTGTTTTATATGTTGTTCTTTTAAACAAGAACTTAGCCCGTTCTGCTTCATCATGATGATTCACTATTGGGGCAGGATAATCAATCCGTGGATAATCCTTGTAAAATATATGCCATTGATGGATATGGTCAGAAGGAACATTTATTAATTCGGGCACCCACTTTTTTATGTATTTTGAGTCAGGGTCAAATTTTTTTGACTGTAGCCATGGGTTGAAAATTCGGAAATAAGGTTGAGCATCACAGCCTGTTCCTGCTACCCATTGCCAATTCCCATTATTTACAGAGGGGTCGTAGTCAATTAGTTTTGTTGCAAAATATTTCTCACCCCATAACCAGTCAATATGTAGATCTTTTATCAAAAAAGAACCTACAATTAGACGAGCCCGATTATGAAGCCAACCTGTTGTTTTTAATTCTCGCATCCCCGCATCTACAATTGGAAATCCTGTCATTCCTTCTGTCCACAACGTGAAGGCATTTTCATCTCTGTTCCACCATACATCCTGAAAGGAACTATTAAAAGCTTTCCCAAATACATAGGGGAAATAAAAAGCGATTATAGTAAAAAAGTCTCTCCAGTATAATTGACGAAGTATAGGTTCTGGGTCAGGATTGTTGCTTTGTATCGCATAAAATACTTCCCTTGGAGATAAACATCCAAATTTAAGATACGGGGATAAAAAGGTATTTATTTCTTTTTCTAACATATCTTTCTGGTTTCTATAATCCTGTAACATACATGCTCTTTTCAGTATCTTCAACCCTTCATTTCGACCCCCTTTTAACCGGGCTTTTTCATTTTTATTGGGTAAAAACTGTAAGGAAGTAAGTTCTTGAATTTCGCCTGAGATATGTTTCTGATAATATTGAGTATCAGTTACTTTCTGTGGTTTGCTAACAGGTATGGTCATTACCTTTTTATAGAAGCGTGAGAAAACAGTTATTGGTATATTATTGTCGCTAAGGGTGTCTTCAGGTTTGACTAATAAGACATCGTCCAATGAATACAACGTAATGTTATGTTTCTTGCAAAATGTGCCTATATCCTTATCACGTTCTTTTGAAAAGGGGGTATAATCTCTGTTAAGAAATACTGCATCAAAACGAACGGTTTCAAAAATATTCAGCAATACCTCCTCAGGTTTTCCATAAAATAAATATAATGTTGCTCCTTCTTTTATTAAGTTTTCCTGTAAATCTTGGATACTTTCCACCATAAATCGGACAGCAAAATCGCCTCGATAAGGATTGTTTTCTATCTGGCGTGGGTCAAAGATGAAGCAAGGAATAATTTGTTGGCATATCTTTGACCCATATATGAATGCGGAATTGTCTATTATTCTTAAATCCCTTCGGAAAATAAATAAACCTATAGAATGTTTTTTATTCATAACACTTTATTTTTTTACAGTAGTTTTGCAAAGTTATTTATTTAGTAGTGTATAATTCATTATTCATATTACACAACACACTTAGGGAAGTTAAAAATGCGTCGTGGTCCTGTAAAAGAGTTAGGTTGGGGTAGTCGTTTCGGTTTAATTATGGCGATGGCGGGAAATGCTGTGGGTTTGGGCAATTTTCTCCGTTTTCCAGGACAAGCAGCACCCTATGGTGGTGCTTTTATGGTCCCCTATTTTCTGGCCCTTTTGTTAATAGGTATCCCATTAGCGTGGATAGAATGGAGTATAGGTAGAAGAGGTGGTGCATATAAGCATGGGACGACGCCAGGGATGTTTTATAGGCTCTGGAAACATCCTATTTCTAAATATCTTGGTATTTTTGGGATACTTCTCCCAGCAATGGTCGGGATTTACTATATTTATATCGAATCATGGGCATTGGGTTACGCATGGCAGATGGCAACTGGAATGCTTCGTGGAAAGCATACATACGAAGAGATGAAAATGTCTTTTGGCTCGTATGTGGGGACTACAAATGCAGGTTTAATTAGTTTCAGTAGTGTTTCATATACCTTTTTCCTGATTGCATTTCTGATAAATATTTTTGTTTTAGGACGAGGAATTGCAAAGGGGATAGAGATTGTTGCGAAGTATTGCATGCCTATTTTAATAGTCTTAGGGATGATACTGGCGGTTCGTGTTCTGACTTTGCCACCACGAGGAGAACATCAGACCGTGAGCCATGGATTGGCTCAAATCTGGCGATTAAGTCCACAGGATTTTCAAACCTTAATGCGTCCCCATGTATGGATTGCGGCAACAGGGCAAATATTCTTCACTCTTAGTGTAGGTTTAGGAATGGTTCACACGTATGCCAGTTACCTCAAAAAGAAACACGATCTGACTTTAAATGGACTTACTGCATGTGTGACCAACGAATTTGTTGAAGTCGTTTTAGGTGGTTCGATAGTTATCCCTGCGGCAGTAATTTTCTTTGGTGTCGAAAGAGCCCGAGAAATTGTAGCCACAGATGGAACGTTTGCCATTGGTTTTTATGCCCTGCCCCTTATATTTGAACAGATTCCTTATGGTGAAATGTTTGGTGTCATGTGGTTTTTCTTACTTTTCCTTGCTGGGCTTACATCCAGTATGGCAATGTTTACGCCACTGCTTGTTTTCTTAGAAGATGAATTGCAAATAGACCGACGAGTTGGGGTACTACTTGTAGCATTTTTTGCGTTTATGATGATGCAACCTGTTATTTTATTTAATCATCATAAGGTTCTTGATGAGTTAGACTATTGGATGGGCACCTTTGGCTTGGTTTTATTCGTTGCAATAGAAACCGTTGTATTTTCATGGATATTTGGTATTGATAAAGGCTGGGAGGAATTACACTTGGGAGCAGAATTAAGAATCCCAAGAATTTATTACTACATTATGAAATATATCACCCCTGTTTTTGCAGTAGGTCTTGTAGTATGGTTCTGCTATGATGGATTACTTGAAAAAATTACCATGAAAAATGTCCCAGAGGCAGATGTCCCCTATATTTGGCTTGCTCGAGTGATGATTATCATGACGACATCGTTCCTTATGTGGGGTGTCTGGTATGCATGGCAGACACACCCCAAGTTCTTTGAAGATGATGAGGAAGCAAATCCTCAAAATATTCCATCACCTTCAAAAGAGGAATTAGCCTTATGATGACGTGGTATTCGTATGTATATATGTTTACTGTTTGGGCTGTTATTACTGGATTGAATATCTATTGTTTTTACAGGGTTTTTAAAAGTAAGAATATTGTAACTCATGAAGAAGATGAAGAAGAAAAGTAAATAAATTTGGTAGATGCGGAATTATCTTATTATTACTAATATTACAACTATTTTAGGTTCAGATTTTGAAACCATTCTTGCCATATTACATCATTTTCGAGGTATGGTGAGACCTCGGAAATTACAGCCCATGCCTTGTCTGTTTCATCCCAGCGGATATATTGTTCAATTTGTGCCATAGCAATTGTTCGTATATAATATTGGGCTTGTTTATTATTTTTATCAATTCCTAATGAATTAATGAAACGTTGGCGTACCTCGTCACCTACTAAGAGGCCATCATAATATAAGATTAATCCATCTAAATCTTGTTGATGTGATTGTTGCCTTTTTATTATTTGTTCTCTTTTTTCTTTAGACAAACCCTCATACGTCAAATTATTTTCTATCTTTGAAAAGCATTGTTTTAAGCGGTTTAAATTTTGAGGGACACTTTTGCGATTGTATATATATTTTGGGGCGTCAAATTCAACCCATGGAAATGTATCTGTTATAAATATTCCTTCTTTGGAAAAGTGAATAAGGCTTTCTTTATTCATTACAAAACATGCCATAATCTCTTCTATATCTGGGAAACCCGCTTGTATCATTGCCTCCTTCAATACAAAGTTTTGCTCTAAAATTTTTTCCAACCTTGATGGGTCTAATAATAGAGGTTGATTTGAACCAACAAGGAATAGGTCAGCATTTACAAACAATCCTGCACAATATGGAAAAACATTTGCAAATGTATGCACAACCGACTGAACAATCTTTTCACTGGAGCTGTGAAATGGAACCCACTGGGAAACCATACCTCCATCATTAAGATGTTGCAAACAGAACTGATAAAATTCTCGAGTATAGAACATAGAAACACCTGCAAGGGCTAAGGGCATAGGCTCCGTTGTAATAAAGTCATATCCTTTTCCAGCACGGATAAGGAAGTTTCTTGCATCGTCAATATGAATATTTAGATGATTCATATCAAGGACATTAAAATTTTTATCAGTGAATAACGTGCTTGCCTGAAGTACCTCTGGTGAGATTTCTACTGCATCTATTTCTTTAAAACCTCCGATTCCTAATGTCCCACATGTAATACCCGAGCCGAAACACATAAATAAAACCTGTTGCGGGTCACGATTAAACATGCGGGGGATAATCCCTTGAAAACGATTCATTCGTACACCACGCTCAACCGCTGTGGTCGCCTGTACTCGATTAATCCACAAAACCCTTTCGTCATTAGGATTTATTTTCTCTGGGGCACTTACGGCCACGGTACCTTCTATGCCTTCTTTAAAAAATAAAATCTTATGTTTTTCTGGAAGATAAAAACGATTTATTTTTTCCATGAGTAGTGATGGACAAATGGAATAAGATAGTGCGAATGATGCAAAAATAATGGAAACATTGATAGCACGGTATTGTTTGTCAATGAGGGCAAAGATGATACCGACAGCAAATAATAGCAATCCCAAATAATATATTCCTTTCTCACACCCCATTACTGGAATTATGAAGAAACCACCAACTATGGAACCAACAATTCCGCCAATTGTGTTTATACCATAAGCAAGACCCACTTTAGAGTAGGAGTTCGTTTTTAATCTACGAATTAGGGTCAATGCAAATGGAAATGTAAATCCAAAACCAATCATCGGAAGAATTAGGATTAGAAAGGCAAAAAAGAATTTTCCGAATATGCCATAATAAAAATTGGTTGTGACTTCTAAGTCAAATTGTTTTATCCATTCTGGTAGTTTGGAAATAAAAAACAGTGTTAATAAAATTCCTGTTCCTGTAATTCCATAACCCAACCCTAAAATTCCAGATTTGTTTTTAATTTTTTTTATGAGAACGGAGCTAATAAGAGCACCTAAAGCTATACCCACCAATACAGAGACAAGTACAGAGGTGTATGCATAAGTTGTCCCTAAAAAAACCATAATTAATAATCTTGTCCACAACACTTCTAACGCGAGACAAATTAACCCTGAAATAAAAACTCCCGCCAATAGTAAAATATCTATTTTATCGATGCCTATTTCATTGTTTGGGAACTCTTCTTCAATTATGTTTGTCTCCGCCTTTATAAAAGAAATAGGACTGTTGGAGATTATTAAGGCAATAATGCCTACGACAATATTAACTATAACTGCCAAACCAGTTGTATATATATAACCAACATTTGGAATTAATATAAATCCTGCAAGTATAACGCCTATTGTAGCTCCAAATGTGTTTGTGAGATAAAGCATGGAAATATGTCTTTCAGTCGATGTTCCCCTCATATAGTCGTATTTAGACAGCAATGGGAATGTCATACCCATCCCGATAGATGGCAGGGTAAACCAAACAACAGCAATTATGACCCGTAAGACAAAGAAAACAGTTGCGTTTTCTGGCATTGATTTAATTAGGAAAAGAATAAAACCGCTCCAATCCGTTGCCATTTCGATGATTACCCATGCCCAGAGTCCAATTAATAATTCCACCATCGCATACCATCGTATGGGGTTTAATGTTCGCTCAGCGATACGTCCGCCAATGAAACTACCCACACCAAGGCCTAAGAAAAAAATACTTAATACTGTGCTAACTGCATAAGTGGTAGTTCCAAGCAATAGCATACATTTACGTGTCCAGATTATCTGATACATCAATGCACTACCACCAGACAGGAAAAAACAAAGATACAGGCATAACCTGAAAATAAAGACTAATCGCCTGTTTGGTTCCATATACGACCCTTAAGCAAAGATTATTCTATAATCCAATATTTAAAAAGTGCTGTTCTATCTTTTCCACAATTTCATCGCCAGTATTTATGCTTTGATAAAGTTGAGTGTGTTCAACCCCAATAAAATGGGATTTATACATCTCTTTTATTAAATCATCAATAGGTTTGAAATAATTATTAATATTGAACAGGAAGATAGGTTTTCTATGATATTTTAACTGTTTTGAAGCAAGCACATTGAAGAACTCATCTATTGTGCCTATCCCGCCTGGTAGGACAATAAAAACATCCGAGAGCCGTTCCATAACCTCTTTCCGTTCATGAAGGTCTTCAGTAATAATTAGTTCTGTGCATTGCTCAAACACGAGTTCAGGTCGGTTTAGATATTTAGGAACCACGCCAATTAAAAATCCGCCATGTTTATACATTCTTTTAGATAGTACGCCCATCAGACCTACTCGTCCAGCTCCATATACGATTCGATATCGGTGTTGAGCCAGCAAATCTGCCAGATGCTCTATATCTTTTCGGAAATTTGGAATGGATAAATCACTCGAACCAGCAAAAATACCTATTGTCTTCATATCCTGTTGTCTTTGATAAAAAAGTTTAATGATAAATAAGTCAAAATAAAACCTCACTATTATAACAAAGATTTTGAAAATGTCTTACTATCAGAAAATATTTTTGAACTTTGTGTATAAGAAGAGAGGAGGAAATAAAGGAAAGTCCAATATAACCGTAGTCAACAAATAAAGAGTGGATTAGAATGGATGCTATTGGAAAGGTGTGACAATTACTTTTTATTTTATAATCAAAACTCGTTTTTTATTTGTATAGTCTGATATGATAAAAAAATCTTTCTATTCAAGCAATGAAACCCAATTTATGGAGGTAAATTTATTATGAAACGGAAAAAACATAAAAAGGAATCCCTAAATCGAAGGGAATTCCTGAAAAGAACGGGGCTTGCCTCGTTAGCAACAGTTGCATTCCCGTATATTATTCCCAGTAGAGCATTGGGACTTGATGGAGCAGTGCCTCCCAGCGAACGGATTACAATTGGTTGTATCGGAGTTGGTGGTATGGGGACGTCCAACATGGAAGGTTTCCTTGACCAGCCATCAGCACAGGTTGTGGCGGTATGTGATGTAGATGGAAAACATCTTGAATCAGCAATGAAAAAGGTGAATGACCGTTATGGCAACCAGGATTGTGCAGGCTATAAAGATTTTCGAGAAGTGATTGCCCGTGATGATATTGATGCAGTATCATTAGCCCTCCCAGACCAATGGCACGCAATCCCTGCAATCATGGCGATAAAAGCGGGAAAAGATGTTTATGGTGAGAAGCCATTAGCAGGTTCTATTAAGGAAGGGAGAGCTATTGTAGATGCAGTGGAACAATATGGTAGGATTTGGCAGACGGGTAGTTGGCAGAGGTCACAGGAACATTTCCGCCAAGCCTGCGAACTTGTTCGGAATGGCTACATTGGTGAAGTGAAGTATGTTGTTGTAGGTTTACCAGCGAAGAATTCGATAAATAAGGGTAGTACTACACCATCAGACCCACCTCCATGGTTTGACTATGATATGTGGTTAGGACCAGCTCCGTATGCACCGTATTGTGAAGCACGCTGTCATTGGAATTTCCGTTGGATTAGTGATTATGCTGGTGGACAATTAACTGACTGGGCAGGACACCATTGTGATATAGCCCAATGGGGAATGGGAACTGAACTCACAGGACCCGTTGAAATTATCCCAAGAGGTGGAAATTGGCCCAAAGCGGAAGATGGACTCTTTGATACCGTAGAAGATTATGAATTCCTGTGCAAATTTAAAGAAGGCTTCGACATGTTAGTAACTGCGAGACAAAAGGGCGGCGTATTATTCAAAGGTTCAGAAGGATGGATACATGTTGACCGAGGTGCGTTTGATGCTTATCCGAGGTCTTTAGTTCAGACAGA
>JAIWNQ010000002.1 GCA_020216745.1 Candidatus Hydrogenedens sp. | reverse complement strand
AATTAAGCCTAACGAATTACATTTATACCGTTCTTCAAATCATATTGGAAACTTTTTAGAATGTGTCCGTACACGTAAAAAAACGATTACTCCTGCAGAAGTCGCACATCATTCCATTATGATTGGGCATTTAGGGCTCATTGCCTTGAAATTAGGGAGACCGCTGAAGTTTGACCCCGAAACAGAAACGTTCTTAAATGATACAGAAGCAAATCGTATGCTATGTAGGCCGATGCGAGAGCCATGGCATCTTAATATATAAAGATTAATGAACTCTTTGTTTATAAAGGAGAAATAATATGAGTTACAGAACAAAACAAATGATTTTGGGAATAGCCTTTGTTGCAATTATATTTGCCTGTTTTCCCACAAATCTTTTTGCAGAACCAACTATTAAAGCATTGCTAATTACGGGACAGAATAATCACCGCTGGGACATCAGTTCACCCATTTTAAAGGATGCTTTAGAAAAGACAGGTCTATTTCAAGTGGATGTGCTTCAAGCACCTCCTCAAGGTGGTGATTTTTCATCTTTTCAGCCAGAGTTCCAAAATTATCAAGTAGTTGTATTGGATTATAATGGTGACCCTTGGCCTGAAAATGTAAAGCAATCTTTTGTCTCGTATGTGGAAAATGGTGGCGGTGTTGTTGTTTATCACGCTGCAAATAATGCTTTCCCTGAGTGGCCAGAATTTAATAAAATTATTGGCCTTGGTGGTTGGGGGAACAGAGATGAACGTTGGGGTCCGTATGTCCGTTGGCGTGATGGTAAGGTAGTAAAAGATAATACACCGGGACCCGGTGGTAGCCACGGGACACAACATGCATTCCAGGTGGTTATCCGTGACCGTAATCATCCCATTACCAAGGGACTTCCTCCGATATGGCTTCATGCAAAAGATGAGTTGTATGACCGTCTGCGTGGTCCTGCAGAAAATCTAACCGTTCTTGCAACTGCTTATTCCAGTCCTGATGAAAAAGGAACTGGAGAGCATGAACCCATTCTCTTTACAATTCAATATGGAAAGGGAAGAGTTTTTCAAACCGCTTTAGGGCACCCTCAGGAGGATACACCCGTTGCATTACAATGTGCAGGCTTTCTTACTACATTTTTGCGTGGTGCGGAATGGTGCGCCACGGGCAAAGTGACTCAACCTATACCGGAAGATTTTCCGGGTCCTTATGAAGTACGTATTTGGGAAGAAAATAGGTATATTCCATTTGCAGAATTATTAGAACGAATAAAGGGATTTAAAGCGTTAGATAGTCGTGCTACGATAACTCAAATTAATGAATATCTTCGCATTATGACCTCTGATAAAAGGTCTTTAGCAAATGTAGAAAAAGAGATGATTAAATTTCTTCTCTCTGATGCGACAACGGACGCCAAGAAATATGTATGCTCAAAATTAGGGGAATTAGGCTCTCAAGAATCTGTTCCAGTACTGGCTGATTTGTTACAGGTTCCGGAACTATTTGACTCTGCACGTTTTGCCCTTGAAAAAATTCCTGGAGAAGCTTCGGCTCTCTCATTGAGAAATGCACTACAAACGGCGGAAGGTAAGAATCGTATCGGGATTATTACCTCTCTTGGTTTGCGAAAAGATGTTAAATCTATCCCCTCTATTGCAATATTTTTGAACAACAGTGACCTTGATACTGTAATTTCTGCAGGTTCTGCTCTATCCATGATGGAAGAAGAAAGTGCTCTTTCCGCATTATGGACTGCACGTTCACAAGCCACCGAAACAGCCCGTTTGAAATTAACACAACATGTATTTGCCTGTGCCGATAAAATTTTAGCAAAGAAAAAATCACCCGATGCTATTGCAATAATACGTAATTTGTCAGCAGACAATTCGCTTACCCCTTCTCTGCGAATAGCGTCGCTACGAAGTTTAGTAAAATATTCTGAGGAAGAAGGTGCAAAGGCGTTAGTAAAAGCAATGGGTGATCCAGATGCAGAATTTGTTCGTCTGGTAATAAGTGCGACACCCTTAATAAAGAATACAAAAATTTTATTAAATGTTGTTTGTAAGGAGATGGCATTTTCATCACCAGACAATCAAGTACAGTTTATTAATTTGTTTGCCTCACAAAAAAGGAAAGATATACTTCCTTATGTAGTAAACAGCCTTAGTAGTGAGAACCCGGCTATCCGAGAAGCCAGCATAAGAGCACTTGGTGTCATTGGGGGTAAATCTGAAGTAGAGTTACTTATACCCAAAGCACTCGGTGAAGGGGATGAAGCAGAATTAGCCAAGGCAAGCCTTGCTTCTATGCCCGGAGAAGATGTGGGTAAAGGTATGTTGGAGATATTAAAGAAACCCGACATAGACCCCGTTCTAAAAAAACTTCTTCTCCCGTTAGTTGCGAATCGAAAAGTTCCCGGTAGCGAACCTGTAATACTTCAGTCTGCTGGGGATGCTGATCCGGAATGTAGAATTTCTGCCATAAAAAGTCTGATTGAACAACCTAATGTAGAGATGCTCGACACTGTTCTGCAAATATTACCAGGGGCCAATTCTAATGAAGAACAAGGACTATTTGAAGAACTAATTTTAAAAATTGTATTGCTTAATCCCGACGAAACGGAAAAGCAATTAGTAAAAATTTCAACGTCGTTAGATTCCAATCCTGCATTACCTGTACAGACCACTTTACTTCGTGTACTTGCAAGGTCTGGTCATGCCAAAGGATGGGAAAAACTAAGTACGTTAATAAATCCGAATACACCAGCGGATAAATTAGGCGTTGTGATACAAGCCCTGAACGAATGGCCTGATGATACACCTGTTTCAGTCTTATTCGAGTTTGCTCGTGCCAATCCTGATTTTGCACAGAGAGATACTTTACTCGAAACATGTTTAAATCTGGCACAAAAAACGAAAGCTTCTGACGAAGAAGTTGTTCAAAGAATTGCTTCAATATTGGAATTGAACCCTTCCGCAACAATAAAGAAAACCGCATTAGAGAAAATAGCCCAGCGAAAGGTAGACAGTTCGTTACCACTACTACTTAAATATCTTAATGAATCTGAAGATTCTGTTAAAGAAACGTTGATTCGCTCTCTATCCAATTGGAGGAATGCGGAACCTATGAATGCTTTATTAGAACTTGCACGTACAACAGAGAACGACTCACTTCGTAGGCAAGCACTTGCTGGTGTTATCCAATTGTCGGACAATATCTGGAATATGCCATCCGAACAACGAACACAACTCTTCAAAGACGTTATTACAATTAGTACAAAGCCAGAAGTTTTAAAGGGTGTTATTGGTGCGTTACAAAATACATCTTATCCAGAAGCGTTATCTATTGTCTTACAATACCTTGATAACGAACAGGTAAAAAATGAAGCAGAAGTTGCTGTTGTAAAACTTTCTAAAACTCTTATCGGTATTGTTCCTGATTCAGTTGTACCTGCTCTCGAAAAAGTTATTGCTCAAGGACAGATGGAACTCATTAAACAAGAGGCACAGAAAACTCTGGAGATAATTCCCAAGTTTGAGGATTTTATTACTACGTGGATGGTTTCGGGTCCCTATGTTAACGATGAGATTAATCCTAACATGCTTTATGAATTCGTGTTTGCCCCCGAAAAACCGGAAGAAGCCGAGAAAGTATTATGGAAGCCTGTCTCTACGGGTTCAAATCCTAATAAGCCTATGGTTGTTGAACTTCATAAAATATTAGGAGGAGAAAACCGTGTCGCTTACCTAAGTACTTATGTATGGAGCGATGCAGAACAGGATGTAAATTTGTTAATTGGTAGCGATGATGGTGCTCGTATCTGGGTTAATGGGACGAAGGTGTTTGGGAAAAATACAAACCGTCCTTGTGTCCCCGATGATGATACCATTGCAATACATTTACAACAAGGATGGAACCACATACTTGCCAAAATACGGCAAGGTAGTGGACAATGGGAATTCTGTGCACGTATCCGCAAAACTGATGGTTCTCCATTTGAACCGAAACTAAAAACTGCGATATTGCCAAAATAAATATTAAAAGGTAAATTATTAGAACACGCCCTAACATTTTAAGGTTAGGGCGTGTGTTTTATTAATATTGTTAAGAATATCTTGACTTCTGAAAAAAAATGGATTAAAATAATAAGTATGGATAATATTTATTATCATATTTATCAAATTAATTTTTAATATTGAGGAGAACAGTATGAAAAAGTCAGGTTTTACTCTCATCGAACTTCTTGTCGTTATTGCCATTATTGGTATTCTTGCGGCAATACTTTTGCCAGCACTTGCTCGTGCACGTGAAGCGGCACGTCGTTCCAGTTGCCAGAATAATCTAAAGCAAATTGGGCTTACATGTAAAATGTATGCAAATGAAGCCAAGGGAGAAAGGTTTCCACCTTCAAAACTTTACAATTGCACGGGATTAAGTGGTGAATTTGTAATAGACTGTATGGCGGTATATCCGGAATACTTAAATGACCCTGCTGTGTTATTATGTCCTTCCGCAACAACAGGAAATGACCCAGAGAAAGTATTTAATAAGGCGGATAATCGAGCCCAGGTTATTGGTGACCGTGCCGGAAATTTAGTTCCTACAGCCGGTGTTCCTAATACTGAATTTTATCCATGCGAAGTAGATGATAGTAGTTGTTCTTATTTGTATTTGGCATGGAATACATGGTTCCCGGGAATTATTGACCGACCCGACCCACCGGAAAATCCTGATGTAGATGTAATGATAGACTGGTTGTTAGCAAATAATCCGCAGGTAGTAATTATGTTAGGTGAGCTTTACCCTCGTTTGGGAGACCCAACGAAAAATGATGAAGATTTTTCATTCTTTGATGGCACCCAGAACCTTACCATGTATCGTCTGAGAGAAGGAATTGAAAGGTTCATGATAACAGATATCAATAATCCTGCAGCAAGTGCCAAAGCCCAGAGTGAAATTCCTGTATGTGGTGATTGGGTTAGTACCGATGTCGGTCAAGAGTTTAACCATGTGCCTGGTGGTTGTAACTTCCTATATATGGATGGTCATGTTGAATTTATTCGATTCCCTGACAAATGGCCTGTGGAACCGCACAATGGCTGTTTTACAAAGCGAAGAAATTATGGATAGGTTCTAAACCGTTGTCTAAATATCAAGGGGCAGATAGTTAATATCTGTCCCTTTCTTTATGCTTGGTGAAAAAATAATTCAGGCTCTAAATAATACAACGTGTAAAGACAGAGATTTGTATAAACCTGTATTTATATTTCACGTCATTTTTTTAACGAATTTAACATGGCAAAAATATCATCTGTACAATTATAAAGGGAAAGATTAAGAGATTCAGACAGATGTTAATTTAGAATCATCTGTATTCTTATTATCAATTTTGAGATGAATATATACTAAAAACAGACCTTATACATTGCAGATTTCGAAGGCGCGTTTTAGAGATTGAAGTGGGTCTGGATTTTTAGGGACGAATTCGTGAGCAACGAAGCCATCGTAATTAAGTTCTGCCAGGACCTCACAAATTCTACGGTAATTTAATTCTTGTGTTTCATCAATGTCGTTTCTACCCGGAACACCACCGGTATGGATATGTCCAATATATTGGATATTATCTGTGATTGTTTGGATAATATCGCCTTCCATAATTTGCATGTGGTAAATGTCGTAAAGAAGTTTAAAACGTGGTGAACCGATACGTTTAACTAATTCCACACCCCAAATAGTATGGTCGCACATATAATTTTTATGGTCGCGTTTGCTGTTGAGCAGTTCCATAATGACATTGACACCTAATTGTTCTGCTAATGGGATGATTTTTTTTAAACCTTTAGCACAGTTTTCCAGTCCTTCTTTGTCATCAATTTTACCGCGATTACCGGAGAAAACAATCATGTTTGTCAAACCTGCAGAGGCTACCTCATGGAGTCTTTTCTCCGCATTTTCAATGAGGCGTTTATGATTGGCGGGGTCGTTCCAGCCTTTTTCGATTCCCCCAGGACCATTTGCCATAGTGCAGATAAGCCCATGCTCTTTGACACTTGCCCATTCGTTCGGGTCAAGTAAATCAATACCAACCAAGCCCATCTCTTTTACTGCTTTGCAAAATTCAGGCATGGGAATTTTCCCGTAACACCAACGCGAAACAGACTGCTTAATACGACCTTGTTTGGGAGTTGAATCCTGAGCTGAGACCGTTTTAGCCATAATTGATGAGGTTAAAGCAGTTGTAGTTATTACCTTTATGAAATCGCGACGACAAGGTTTATTTTTTGAAGGTATTTCTTTATTCATGATGTGCTCCTTTATAAAAAGTTAAATTTTTTTATGTATTATTTTTTTATTTGACTTCTTAAAATCAAATTGTATATTATGGAAAAATCATATAAATTTTGATGATAGAAAATTTATTTGACATTTAAGATAAAATTGTGTAATATTACAGGAGATGAATGTTTTTTCTTTTTATGGAAGGAAATATAAATTTTAAAATAAAACTCTAACAATGGAGGTAGGTACGATGAATAATTTGAGTAAAGCAACGGTAATCAGAGGGACTTATCTTGCTGTTTGTGTTATGACAGTAATGATGCTCTCTATGAATGTCCAGGCATTAGTAACATTGACGAAAGAAGTCACAGGGTTGGACGCGAATGGCTATTTTGTCAATGGAGTAACAACGACCTTAACTGTGACAGTAACAATGAATTACGATGGTACTGAAGGGACCATAACCGCTTTAGGTTATGAAGAAACTATACCCGCTGGATTTGCATATATCTCGGGTTCTGCTTCAGGTCCTAATGTCCCTGCAATTTTACCTCCTACACCGACGGGGACTTTGCAGTTTGGGTACATTTTTGTTCCTTCGTTTCCAGCGAGTTTTTCCTACCAGGTATCGTGTCCCTCTTCTATTTGTGATCCCGAACAAATGGTTGGGAAAATTTTATATCGTACTTCGGGACCTCAATTAGAAAGTGCACCTGTCACGACTATAATTGAGTTAGAGCCCACCTCCCTTTCGTTTACGAGAGAATTATCGGGACCTGGTGTGGCAGGGGTAAATAGGAATTTTTATGTTCCTGGGGAAGATATATATGTGACCATTCTGATAGAGAAGGAAGGTCCTCAGGATATAACAGCATTAGGATTTCAGGACACATTGCCTGCAGGCTGGACCTATCAAGGGTTATTAGAAGGAAGCCTTCCAGTTGTTCCTGAAATAGGGAAAACAGGCTTGTTAGAATTTAGTTATGTAGATATACCTACGTTTCCAGCAGAGTTTACGTATATTGTGAATGTCCCGAATACTTATTCAGGGATTGCGGTTATAGGAGGAGAAATAATTGAGAATTCCGAGACGAAGTCAAGTGCAGTTGTGTATCGTACCTGTGGAGGTCCTATCCTTTCTCCCAAAGTTGAAACTCAATTAGATGGTGTGGTTCCATGCCTATTGGTAAGCCGTACATTTACGCCGAATTATTATATTGCTGGTCAGAATGTCGATGTGACAATAAATATTCGTATCGATCCGGATCATCCATGTGTTGGTGCAGTAAGTGCCTTAGGGTATCAGGAGACAATCCCGACGGGTTGGGTATATCAAAGCGTCGGAGGTACAAATCCCCCTGCAATTACCCCAATCAATCCGAATGGTCCTGTATTAGATTTTGGATATATATTTGTTCCTAATCTAAGTGGTTCCGGTGCATCGTTTACGTATACAATTAAGGCGAGTGAGAGTGCAAGTGGATTGCAAGGATTTTGTGGTCAGGCAATATATCGTTTAGGTGGTGGAGAATTACGTAGTGATGTTTTTTGCAGTGAGGTTATAGATGACACCCCGCCGGTAATTACTTTGAATGGTGAGTCGGAGATTACAATTGAATGTGGAACGGAGTACCTAGACGAAGGTGCAACCGCAACCGATGTTCCGGATGGCGTTTTAACAGAACAGATTGAAGTGACAAATAATGTGGATACAGCGGAACCGGGTGATTATACTGTGGATTATTCAGTTACGGATAGTTCAAACAATACAACTACCGCACAAAGGATTGTTCATGTAGTAGATACAACGAAGCCGGTAATAACGTTGAATGGAGCTAATCCATTGATAGTAGAATGCAAAGACACGTTTACTGACCCGGGTGCAACAGCGGTTGATAGTTGTGATACGAACGTTACAGTAAATACATCAGGAACGGTTAACACTAATGTAGTTGGTGACTATACATTAACCTACACGGCAACCGATGCTTCGGGTAACAGTGCGGACCCTGTAACACGTATCGTCCGTGTGTTAGATACAACAAAACCAGTGATAACGTTAGTAGGTCCTAATCCGTATTATTTAGAATGCCACAGTGTATATCTTGATCCGGGAGCAACAGCAAGTGATGCGTGTCAGGGAACGGTGCCAGTGACAAATGATGCAGCAACTGTAGTAAATGCAAATGAACCTGGTGACTATGAAGTTACCTATACAGCGACAGATGCATCTGGCAATACAGCAACAACGACACGTATTGTTCAGGTTAGAGATAGCCAATCCCCAATAGTGACTATAGTGGGAGCTGATCCATTGACAGTGCAGTGCGGTTCTGTATTTAATGACCCGGGTGCAACTGCAAACGATGCATGTGATGGAATATTGGCAGTAGTTGCCAGTGGAAATGTAAATACCAATCAGGTGGGTAGTTATACAGTTACTTACACTGCGACGGACCGTGCAGGTAAAACGGGGACGGCAACACGTACCGTTAATGTAGTTGACACGGTAGCGCCGCAGGTGACGTTGGTTGGCGGTGATGAAATAACCCATGAATGTGGGTTAGAATTTACTGACCCGGGAGCGACAGCGACAGATAATTGTGATACCACATTAGAGGTGGTTATAAGTGGTTGGATATACTCAGATGTGGTAGGTGATTATACCTTGATTTACACAGCAACTGATGATGCAAATAATAGTGGGAGTGCAACACGGACTATCCATGTAGTTGATACCACAGGGCCGGAGATTATCTTAAATCAGGATGAGATGGAGATAGAATGTGGAGACGTATTTGAAGATCCGGGAGCGATAGCGGTTGATAAATGTGAAGGAATCATTCAGCAATTGACAGCGGCGGCAATATATTTAGTAGATACAATTTATGGGCTATATGAGGTAGAAAACATTGAAACGAGTGAAGTTGGGCAGTTATATCAGGTTCGTTATGTAGCTGAAGATTCCAGTGGTAACCGGTCAGAAAAAGATATGCCGGTTGAGATAGTGGATAAAACAAAGCCAGTGATAACATTAAATGGTGACAACCCGGTAGTAGTTGAATGCAAGGGCACGTTTACGGATCCAGGAGCGACAGCGACGGATAGTTGTGATGCGAACGTTATGGTGGAGGTGTCTGGTTCCGTCTATACGGATATAGTTGGCGAATATACCTTAACCTACACAGCGACGGATGCGTCAGGCAATTCCGCAGACCCAGTAACACGAACGGTTCAAGTAGTAGATACTGGCAAACCGGTGATAACGTTGTTAGGAGCATCCACAATGACAGTGGAATGCAAAGGCACGTTTACGGATCCAGGAGCGACAGCGACGGATAGTTGTGATGCGACCGTTGTGGTAAATGTAACAGGTACGGTTAACCCCGATGTAGTTGGTGAATACACATTAACCTACACGGCGGTGGATTCGTCTGGTAATAGTGCGGACCCAGTAACACGGACGGTTCAAGTAGTAGATACTGTCAAACCGGAGATAGTGTTGAATGGAGCTAATCCGTTGGTGGTAGAATGCAAAGGCACGTTTACGGATCCTGGAGCGACAGCGACGGATAGTTGTGATGCGAACGTTGTGGTAAATGTAACAGGTACGGTTAATACCAATTCAGTTGGCAACTATACATTGACCTACACGGCGGTGGATGTGTCAGGCAATTCCGCAAACCCAGTAACACGAACGGTTCAAGTAGTAGATACAGGTAAACCGGTGATAACGTTGTTAGGAGCA
>JAIWNQ010000157.1 GCA_020216745.1 Candidatus Hydrogenedens sp. | reverse complement strand
GTAGCACAAATATTTTTGCCTGTGGGGAATTATTACATAATATAGCGGGGACAGACTTGTTCATGAATAGATAGATTGGATGTTAATGGTTAATTTTTTTAGGGGAGCAGGGATGCTACCGATACATTATACCTTTAGAAAAGAAATAAACCACAGAGGACACGGAGGAAAGAATTGAGAAAACTCTGTGGTTAAATGTTCTTTTACTTGTGTAATTGCGAAGTAAAAGACACAGGGAGAAGTGTTTGTTTTCTGGGGAAGGTATATTTGTTATATTGGTTTTATGGATATAGCTGGTATTTCTGTCATCACCATAGCATATCGTTGTTTACTATCTGTCTCAACTCAATAGCAGGATATATTTGGATAGAATTTTTTTATAGTATTTGTAAGATGGCACATTTTAGGTATGATAGTTCGGGCATTAATAGGATTTCGGGATGGTCAGGTGAAGCCCCATGAAATTCGAGTAATTTTGCTTTCCGTGAGGTGTTTCTTACCGACCTTTTTATAATTTCTTTGAAGTCTTGTTGTGAAATAAAGTGGGAACAGGAACATGTAATTAAGATGCCTTCTTTTTTAAGGCATTGTATTGCTAATGTGTTTATTTTTTGATATTTAGCGAAGGCTTTTTTTGTATCTTCTTTTCTTTTTACATAAGCAGGTGGGTCTAATATTACAACGTCGTATTCTTTCTTGTCTATCAATGCCTTTTCGACATCTGTTTCTATAAATTTTATTTTTGAGGAGTAGGTGTTTAATTCTGCGTTCCTTTGTGCTAATCGGATTGCTTCACTTGAGGAGTCGATACCTGTTACGAAAGATGCCCCTGCTTGTACCGCATGGTTTGACCAAAGTCCGACATAACAAAAACAGTCGAGGATGTTAGCATTATGAAAATATTTTTGTGAGTAGAGGTAATTAAATCTTTGGTCAAGAAAGAGACCTGTTTTTTGTCCTGTTTTAATAGGGATAACTGTTTTTAAGTTGTTAATTTCACAAATAATCTTGTCTGGTAAATCTGTTGATAGTTCTTCTGCTGTTCTGAAGTAAATATGTTTAACTCCATCGAAGCTTTTTAGGGCTGTTATAAGTTCCTGCCCGTGTTGTTTATAGAAATGGCAATTTGAGTCAATAACGATTACAGAGTCGTATCGGTCTATAATTAAGCCTGGTAGTCCATCGCTTTCTGCATGTATCCATCGGAAAACGGATGAATTGCGAAAAAGTTGTTGACGTAAATCTAAGGCTATTTTTAATCTTTTTTTGAAGAAGGTAGTGTTAATATCTTCCTGGTGGAAACTGAGCACACGTGCAAAAATGTTGCCCGTAGATTGGTAAAAACTCCGACATAGAAACCTGCCATTGGATGTTAAAATATCAATGATATCTCCATCTTGAAGTGTGTATGGTTTTGATATTTCGTTTTTGAAAATCCAATAATGCCCTCTTAAGATTCGTTTTTCTTCATTTTGTTTTATGTTAATTGATGGGACTGTACTACTCATGAATAGTCTTTTCACTGAGTTGATGTGTTGTTTTCCATTTTTTTATTGTTTTGAGTAGGTAAAATTTTATTTGTTCTTCTTCATGTTTCTTTGTGTACGCAATTTCCTTTGTCCATTGAGTAAATCCTTTGTCTGTCTCTGGTAAAGTGATACCTTCCTCATAAGCGTTGGTATAGATAGAGACTCCATTTTGAGAGACTTGTGCAATTCCTCCCATAACTCCAAAAAAACGTTTTTTATCGTCGGCAATTTGAACTGAAACAATCCCCATTTCAAGTGAGGTAATTAATGGAGTATGTCCTGGTAGAATGGTGATTATCCCATTTTGAGTAGGTAATGATATTGATACGGATTCAATATTTATAGGTTGAGTATTAATCGAGCATAGTTCAAAGGTGAGATTTCTTTTACTCATGTCTCTGCCCCTAATTGTTTTGCTTTTTCTTTCACATCTTCGATAGTTCCACAATATAAAAAGGCAGATTCGGGATAGTGGTCATATTTCCCTGATAATAATTCGCTAAAGCTTTCTATTGTTTCTTCTACTTTTACATATTTGCCAGGAATTCCTGTAAACTCTTCAGCAACAAAGTTGGGTTGAGAGAAGAAACGTTGTATTCTCCGTGCACGGTTCACGATTTGTTTATCCTCATCGGACAGTTCCTCCATCCCTAAGATAGCAATAATATCCTCTAAATCTTTATATCGCTGTAAGATGCGTTGAACCTCTCTGGCAATACGGTAGTGTGTTTCTGTAATATATCGAGGGTCTAATAATTTACTTGTAGAATCTAATGGGTCTATTGCTGGGTAGATTCCTGTCTCTACAATTTTTCTGGAAAGGACAATAGTTGCATCTAAATGGGTAAATGTATTTGCAGGTGCTGGGTCAGTTAAATCGTCAGCAGGGACGTAAACAGCCTGAACAGACGTAATTGAACCCCGATTTGTTGAGACAATTCGTTCTTGAAGTTCGCCCATTTCTGTGGCTAATGTTGGTTGATAGCCTACGGTGCTGGGCATTCTGCCTAATAGAGCGGAGACCTCTGAACCTGCTTGTGTAAACCTAAAAATGTTATCAATAAATAATAAGACATCTTGTTGGTCTACATCGCGGAAATACTCTGCAATTGTCAGGGCAGTTAATGCTACACGTGCCCTTGCCCCTGGTGGTTCTGTCATTTGACCAAAAATTAAGGCTGTTTTATCTAATACACCAGAACGTTGCATTTCCAGCCATAAATCATTTCCTTCCCGTGTTCGTTCACCAACCCCAGCAAATACAGAGACACCACCGTGATTTATAGCAACATTGCGGATTAATTCCATAATTAATACTGTTTTGCCCACGCCAGCTCCACCAAATAAGCCAATTTTACCTCCTTTTGGAAATGGTGCTAATAGGTCGATAACCTTAATCCCCGTTTCAAAAATTTCCATTTTTGGATTTATATCTCTAAACTCAGGGGCTTTTTTATGAATAGACCATAGTTCTTTCGCATTGATTTCACCTTTTCCATCGACAGATTCACCTATGACATTTAGTATTCTACCAAGCACCTCTTTACCAACAGGAACACTTATGGGCATATTTAAGTTTGATACTTCTATACCCCGAGATAGACCATCTGTGCTATCCATAGCAATGGTACGAACTATATTATCCCCGAGGTGTTGCATAACCTCTAAAATAATTCTTTTTCCTTCTTCAACTTTAACCTCTAATGCGGTATATATTGCGGGTAAGTCGCCCTCATTAAAACGAACATCGATGACGGGTCCACTAATTTTAACAATCTGTCCTTTGTTCATGGTTTGATTACTCCAACGATTCAACACCACTAATTACTTCTAACATTTCTTTTGTTATAAGTTCTTGTCGTGTTTTGTTAAAAACTAACGTCAAATTTTGTAATGTTTCATCAGCATTTTTTGTAGCAAGTTCCATGGCTTGCATACGGGCTAACTGTTCACATGCTAATGATTCCTGAAAAATACGATGTAATTCTGATAAGAGGAACATCTCACAAACTTTCTGAATAATATCTTCTATGTTGGGCTCAAAAATCCAAACATTTTTTGTTGTTTTTGTATCTTTCTTGCTAATTTGCTCTATAGGTAATGGCAATATTCTTTCTAACTCAACTATTGTGTTATATGAGAGTCCAAGTTTTGTATAAATCACGAATATACAATCAAGTTCATTTGATAGAATGTGTTGAGATAAGGTATGAACTAATGAAGATACCTTATCTAACGAGTATGTCTCAAAGAAATTCTCAAAAGAATGATGAATAGGAATTTTTTGATATTTAAGGGCTTCTTTTCCTTTGTTTCCTATTGAGATTATTTGTACGGTGTTATTTTTAAAAGTGGTATTTAGTACTTCTTTTGTTTTTTGAATAATGCGGGTATTGAAACCGCCACAGAGTCCATGGTCGCTGGTTATAACGAGTAGTCCTATTTTATTGGCAGGTGTTTTTTGAATTAATAGTGGATGAGTCGGACTAAACTCTGGTAATTGATTTAAAATGTTCCATACCATTTCGAGTTTTGAAGGGAGAACTCGACTAATCAGTAGGTTATTTTGTGCTTTTTTAAGTCTTACTGTGGCGATCATTTTAATTGCTTTTGTTATTTTTTGTGTATTTTTAATGGTTTTTATTCTTGAGCGTATTTCCTGAATGCTACTCATTGTTTTATCCTATTGTATCTATTTGTCATGCCAGTGTTTTTCTAAGAATAGTTGGATTGTATCTTCAAGCTCCTTATGTTTCGTATCATCCCACTTTGAGTTAGAGCCTAAATAGACATAGAGGTCAGGATGACTATTTTTAATATATGCAGTGAGTTCAGTTTCAAAGCGTGTTAGGTCGTTTAGGGGAATTTTATCAGTGAATCCATAAATTCCTGCGAAGATGATAATGATTTGTTCTGATAATCCGCAGGGTTTAAATCGGTCTTGAGTTAATATTTTAGTCAGTCTTTTACCTCTTTCTAATTGAGCTTTTGACGATTCGTCTAACTCGCTTCCGAATTGACTAAAAACTTCTAATTCTCGATATTGTGCCATTAAGATACGTAGGGTTCCAGCGATTTTTTTCATAATAGGGGTTTGAGCGGAACCACCAACTCTTGAGACACTAATTCCAGGATTTATTGCAGGGCGTATACCTGAATAAAATAGGGGAGAATCTAAATAGATTTGTCCATCTGTGATGGATATAACATTTGTAGGGATATAAGAGGAGACGTCTCCTTCTTGTGTTTCAACGATAGGTAAGGCTGTAAGGGTGCCTCCTCCTTTTGATGGATGTAGACATGCAGACCTTTCTAATAATCGGCTGTGTAGATAAAAAATATCACCAGGGTAAGCTTCTCTTCCTGGTGGACGTCTTAGAAGTAAGGAGATTTGGCGGTATGCGGATGCATGTTTTGATAGGTCATCATATATGATTAATACGTGTTCTCCTTTATCTCGGAAATATTCCCCCATAGCACATCCAGCAAAGGGTGCGAGGTATTGCATCGGTGCTGGTTCCGAAGCGGTGGCTGATACGATGATAGTATATTTCATAGCCCCAAAATTGGTGAGGTCATTGACAATTTGGGCAACAGTGGAACGTTTTTGACCAATAGCGACATAAATACAGATTACATTTTTATCGCTTTGGTTGATGATTGTATCAATTGCCAAAGAGGTTTTACCTGTTTGTCTGTCGCCGATGATGAGTTCCCTTTGCCCTCTCCCGATTGGTACCATCGAATCAATGGCTTTAATACCTGTAAGCAATGGAATATTTACAGGTGTGCGTTCAATGATGCCTGGCGAAATTCGTTCTACAGGGTAATGTTCCACCGCCTGGATAGGACCACCTGCATCGACAGGCTCGCCTAATGCATTTACAACACGACCTATTAAGGATTCACCTACGGGAACGGAAGCGACTCGCCATGTGCGTTTGGCTAAATCACCTTCCTTTATTGTTTCATAATCACCTAATAATATTGCTCCTATGTGGTCTTCTTCTAAATTAAAAACCATTCCTTTGACATTATGGGGTAAATCAATAAGTTCTCCCATAAAGGCATCTTCTAATCCGAAAATTCGTGCAATACCATCACCACTTTGGATAACAGTTCCCGTTTCTGAGACTTCGATACTTCCTGAATATGAACTAATTTGTTGTTTTATCAGGTTTGTTATTTCATCAATACGTGGGTTATATGACATGGACATCTATTTCCTTTTTCATAATTTCTTCTTTTAATTTTTCTAATTGTGTTTTATAACTGAAATCAAAAGAAAAACCGTAGAAGCGGACGATAATTCCGCCTAATATTCGTGGGTTTATCTGTTTTACTAATCGGACTGTCTTACCTGTAAAATGTTCAAGTGTTTTAATCAACGATTTTTCAGATTCGGGGGTTATACGTGTTGCTGTTATAACTTCCACCTCAATACGGTTTAACCATGGGTCAATTTTATCTAAGAAAACATCGGCTATATATGGGATTAAATCTACTCGTTGTCGTTTGATTAAATATTCCCCTAATTTTATGAAGTAATCAGGGGGATTAACAGTCTCTAAGATTTTATTTAGTAATAGTATTTTATTTTCATAAGGTATAGAAGGGTTCTTTAAAAAAGACATAAAGCGAGGTTCTTTTCTCATAACTGCAGAAAGAGTTTGATATGCCTCGTTAACCTTTAATAGTTCTTGCTCATCATGTATTAGAGACTTTAACGCTTCTGCATATCGGGTGGCTAATTTATTTCTTGTTGTATAATTCATGTTTTATACCTACGACAGCATGTTAATTAAGAAATTGAATTTGCTTATTGTTTGAGCAAGGCGTTCGGATGTTTCTGTTTCTGATAATTCCATTTCTATTTTTCTAATGGATTCTTCAATTAGCAACCGTTTAATATTATTTACATAGTTCAAAACCTCTTCTTTCTTCTTAGTTTCTAATAGAAACTCAATTTGTTCTTTTGCCAATTGATTTTGTCTTTCGATTTCTTGAAGTTTCGTTTTTATAATGTTTTCTTTTTGTTGTTCCTTTTCTTTTTTATAGTTTTCCAATGTTCGATAAATTTCCTCTGCTTCTTTTAGTTCGGAGGTAGAGGATTGAAGCATTTTTTCCAAGTCGTTTCGCTGATTTAAAATGTTTCTCTGATATTTATCGATGTATCTTAATAGGGGAGACCACCCCAAACGGATGAATATTGATATTAGGGTGATTGTATTAAGAGATTTAAACCAGAGTAAATAATAATTAATTCTTCTAATTTCAGATTGATAGTCAGGTTTATTCTCATAATGTATAGCATAATTGAACAGGTTTTGTTTTTCAGGTGTGCCTATGTAAAGGTGGGGTCTTTGTCTGAATTTAAAGTAATCCGTATCCTTGATAATTTCTCTATACTTAAAATGCTCTTCTGAGTATTTGGATAAATATTCTTTTGATAAATTGGGTGAGTGAAATAAATAAATCCCGATACAAGCACCTGTAATATATAGGACAGAAATTATTACGAAAAATCTTTTATGCTTCTTTAAAAAAGTTTCTTTTGACTGGCTAAGCATTGCTGTATCTTTTCTGCTAATTCTGTTGTGTATGGTTCGATAGAATCTCTATTTATATAAAAGTGTTTTTCTAATTCATTGTGGTATTGATTTAGTAATTCTCGGGCACGTGTTTGCTCTTGTTCTATGATTTTTCTTTGTTGGTTATATGCATTACGCACAATAGTATCAATTTCAGTCTCATAATTTTTTTGAATCATTTCAATTTGTTTTTGGTAATCGATTCTTAATTGGTTGGCTTTGCTCTTATATGTTTCTACTTCTCTTTTCTTTTTTTCAAAGAACTCTTCTCTATGTTTGATGGTGTTTAAAAGAGGTGACCAAATGAGTTTTCTTAACACAATAAAGAATATAACAAATAGTAATAATTCAATAATTATTGTGAAATTGATGGTAATCATATATAGTAATTAAACCATTAGGAAAAGAATGATAATGGCAATCACAAGTGCATAAATAGCAACAGATTCTGTTACTGCTTGTCCGATAATCATAGTTCGAGTAACAGGTCCTGAAGATTCTGGATTGCGTGCTATTCCTTCACATGCCTTTGCGGCTGCATACCCTTCTGATAATGCTGCTGCTACACCTACCAAACCCATAGTTATTGCGGCGGAAATGCATGCAAAGATGATTTTATAATCTTCTCCGCTGATAAGTGAACTGCTGTTACCAGTAGTAGAAGCAGTTTGTGCTGTTATAAAGTGAAGTACGTTGAGCCATGAATTTGTGTCCATAAAACACTCCTTTATAGTTATAGATTTAATGTTCAGCAAAATATGAAGAGATATATACTGTACTCAGTGATGCAAATACAAAAGCCTGAATAAACGCTTCAAAACCTGTTAACAGAACATCAATTAAAATTGGAACAAACATATAAAAGGTTAAGGTCGAAATAACAATACTAACTATTCCAGAACCAAGAGTATTACCGAAAAGACGACATGATAAGGAGATAATTTTAGAAATTTCTTCTATGATTTTGAAAGGGAAGAAGAATAGAACTGAGAGTTTTTGAATTAATGTTTTGTCTTGACCTTCTATCCCTTCACTGTATAAAGGTCCTTGAAACTCCTTTATTATGCCGTGGAAGCCTCTAAATCGTAATGCGGTTATCCAACTGTAAAATAAGGAGGTTAGTGCAAGGGCTATTGTGCAATTTAGGTCACTTGTGGGCTCTTCGAGATAGGGAAGAGGTATAAGTGATAAGAGGATGCCGAAAAATATAAATAAAAATAAAGATGATACAAAAGGTAATATCTCATAAAGAATGTCTATATTGGAGTTTTCAATAATCGGTTCAATTAGAGACTTAAACCATAATATTATGATTTCAAGGAGGGATTGTGTTTTGGTTGGAATAAATTGGAACCGGTGCGAAAACCAATAACTAATGATTAGTAAAAGAAATAAAACAAAAAATGAGGTGATAATGGTATAGACATGGAGTCCCCCTAAGGGTATCGGAATATCCGTACCTGGAATGTAGTACAAAACCCACCTTTTTCCAATTTCTTCCATGCCTAATCCTATTTATATTTTTTTCTATTCGGTTGTTCAGATAGGGTTCCTTGTTTTATACTGAAAAATATGATAATACTCTAACTACAATTGGTGCAATAATTAAACCGGAACTTAACAAAAAAATGTTTGAGATTTTATGTTCCATAGTAGTGAAGAGGTATAAAACAAAAACGATTAAAATTAATTTTTTGATAACACCTAAAAATATCACTGGTGCAACATAGTTATTCTTCAAGCAATGATAGAGACTTTTCCATGAAATCATAGTTAGACTAACATTGAAGATGCCCGTTGTAACAAAAATTAATGTGTTTTTTCCGAAGAAAGGATAAAGAAGAATAAAAAGAAAGAGAATAACGAGCAGGGATGTTATAAAATAAGTTATTTGGAATTTTCGCTCAATCATTTTAGTTTCTTAAAAATTGTTATAAAAAAACTAACAAAACCTAAAATTATAGATGTTAAAACGCAAACTGCAAGAAGAATACCATTAGTTTGGAAATAATTATCTAATTTGTTTCCGAGAAAGAAACCCAATAATATAAAGATAGTTAATGAAAACCCTAAATTGGATACTGTACTTAATGTGTTCAGAAAATTTTTATCAACTTTCATTATTTAGTACCATAATTGTAAACCATTTTTACGGATTTCATGATAAAATGTTATATAAACTAATATATAACCACAAATAAAGGTAACGATGTGTCGATTCATGAGTAATTCGAAGTTTAAACTAATATATATTTTTCTTATTATACTGTTTCCAGCAAGGTTATTGTTATCTGAAAACCTTGAGGATGTTGTTCGGCAAAAACAAGGTTCGGTACTTCTTATCAATTGTACAGATACCAATGATGATGTGATACAAGCCAGTGGTTTTGTGATTTCAGCCGATGGTTACGTTATTGCATCAGCACATCAGGTTAAAAATGCGAAAGAGATTCAAGGTAAACTTATTGATGGTCAGATTTTCTCCTTGACTTTACTTTACTATTCGAAGGAGAAAGATGTATCCATCCTTAAGGCGAATCGCAATTTTTCTTCATGGGTAGACATTAATGCTGATGTTAATGTAAATGCAGGGACAAGTGTATTTACTTTGGCATCGCCAGATAATCTGGCTTTTTCAGTCATTACAGGGACAGTTTCAAATCCAAATCGGTTATACAAAGGGAATAAAGTATTTCAATTAACCATGTATGCTGACCCAGGTGCAAGTGGAGCACCTGTGTTTAACCATAAGGGTGATTTTATTGGGATGATAATAGGTAAATTAGAAGGGACTGTTTTCTCATTGGCAATTTCTTCTGAAGAGATACGAAAATATTTAGAGACGACTCCAATTTATGAAAAAATAATACCAAAGAGTCAAACGGATAAATTAAATATGTTGGAAACAGAAATTATACCTTTACCGAATATAGACCGAACGGTTCTTTTAGCGATTGAGTTTTATAATAAGGGTGTTAATAGCGATGATATGAAAAAGAAATATGAATACTACAAAAAATCGGCACAACTATTTCCAGAATTTTTTGAGGCATGGTTTAATCTGGGAGTTGTTTCTGAGTATCTAAATGATTATCAAATGGCAGAAAAAGCATATAAACGAGCAATAACACTCGATAACCAGTCAATAGAGTCGAAAAGGAATTTAGGACGATTATTATTAAAAATGAATCGGTTAGAAGAAGCAAAAGAAACATTTGAAAGCCTTGTTACTTTATGCAGTAATTGCCCTCAGGTGTATAATGATTTAGGAGAAACATTACGAAGAATGAATCAGTTAGATAAAGCAGAAGAATATTTTAATAAGGCGATAACATTAGATTCTCAATATGCATTAGCATATTACAATCTTGCATTAATTCAACTTGAAAAAGAGAAAGAAGAAGAAGCCATTCATTATTTTACGAAGTATTTGAACTATACCAATGAAACTACTGGTAAGGAGAAAGTTCAACGATGGATAAACGAGATGAGAAACCCAAAGATGAAACAATAATCGAAGATTCGAAAGTTCCTAAAAAGATAGCGAAATATGAAATAATAAAAGAGATAGGGAGGGGAGCAATGGGAGTGGTATATGAAGCGTATGACCCGTCAATGAAGAGGAAAGTGGCTATTAAAACTGCCAGAAAAGATTTGTCTGTTAGTTCAAGCGTTGCAGATGAGATATTTACCCGATTTATCCGTGAAGCGGTCATGGCTGGCAAGATACAGGATCCTAATGTGGTGACTATCTATGATATGGATAATGAAGAAGGTCTTGCCTATATTGTTATGGAATATATTGAGGGAGACGACCTTAAAACATTGTTGGGTAAGAAAAAGAAATGGCCATTAGAAGAGGTGTTAAAAATAGCAAACGCAATATGCAGTGCTTTATCTGTTACCCATCAACATGGAATTGTTCACAGGGATATTAAACCGTCTAATATTCTTATAACTAAAGATGGGAAAATTAAACTTACAGATTTTGGAATAGCAAAATTACCTGATTCTACGTTAACTCAAGAAGGAACATTAATAGGAACTCCACATTATATGAGTCCTGAACAATTTACAGGAGGAGAAATTGACGGGAGGTCTGACCAATTTTCTTTGGCTGTTGTCCTTTATGAACTTATTACAGGGGAAAAACCTTTTACAGGGGAAATGTTAAACGTAATTATGCACAAAGTACTACGAACACAGCCTTTGCCACCTTCAGATTTAAATGTTTCTATTCCAAAAGCGTTGGATGATGTTCTTCTAAAAGCCATGAGCAAAAATCCAAATGACCGTTACCCTGATATGGAGGCATTTGCTAAAGCATTAAATGAATGTGTAGAAAAAAGCAAACCCAAAAAGCCTACTGAAAGTTCAGATACAGAAGCACCAACAGTGATAAGTGTAAAAGAATTGTCCGAACACGAAGATAAAGAAAAAATAATAATTGGTACAAGCAAAAAAAAGGTGCTTCCGATTGTGATAGGAATTGTTGTTGTTTTTGCAATTATTGTTGTTTTGGGAGTGTTTTTTGCAAATAAAGAAGGTAATAAGCAGGGAGTTGTAACACAACCAACTGCACAACAGAATATTGCTTATTTTGGAAAAGTTATTTTTAATATATGGCAGGCAAGTACGAAAGAGGCTTATGAAGATTACCAAAATTATCTTGATTTGAAGAGAATCTCTGATTTTATAACACCTTTTGATGGACAAGTTGAGGTAGAAATACGAAATCAATCTTCTGAGATTATATATCAAAATAAAAAATATCAAGCAGGTGATGTAATTCAATTAAAAGGAGAACCCAATTCTATATCATGGATAATCCGAAATGGTGAGGATGTGATAACGGGTGAATTACCCCCATCCCTAAAGCCGAAAGAAGCAGGTGAAACTGTGGCAAAACATATTTTATTACCACCTCGAAAAAATTAAAGAGCAAAAATTATAAAAACATGGTAAAATTAAAGTAAGAGGTTTGTTTATATAGGAGAAAAGTTATGAAAAAGAGAACGAATATTTTAACAATCGCGTTGTTCGTATTATTGTCTATTTATGTACAGCAAACATACGGGGATACATTTGTAAAAAATGACAAGTTTCCTGTATTTACTGCACAAGATATAAATGGAGGCACGGTAGACCTTTCGTTATATCAGAATAGCGAACCTGTGCTCATTATTTTCCTTTTCTCTACAAAAACGGGAGAGGAAATGGCTACCAAACTTTCTGTTTTAGACCTTCAATTTGGTGGTAAGAAGATTGAAATTTTAGGAATCGGATTTAGAGATTCGGAAGAGGAGTTAAAACAGTTTGCTGAAAGGTTAGACCTAAAGTATAAAATTATTCCAGACAAGAAAATATCTGATACATCTTGGTTCGAAAAGATAGATGTTCTGCCAATGATTTTATTTGTTGCTCCTCCTGGCATGGTAATAGAACGTGTTATTCGTGGAGGTGGGCACCAATTAAGTTTACTAAAAGAAGCAACAGAATTTTTCTACAGAAAAAAGGATTTTGATACTGCAAGTTTGGTTATGAAGACTAATATTCCAGCAGAACCAAGTGTGAATGAATCAAAAGATTTACAAGAATTAAAAGGTTATATTCTTTCTGAACAAGGCAAAATAGAAGAAGCGGAAAAGGAATTCGGGGCGATAAATGTACCCGCTGGACTTGCAAAAGTAGCATATTTGAAAGGGGATTATCAGAAAGCGATTGAATATGCAGACCAGGCACCGACAGACGGTTATGCACAAACCATTAAAGGTATGGCTTTAGCAAAATTAGGTAAAACAGAGGAAGCAAAAGCAATCTTAGAAAGTAGTACGGATAAAACAAAATACGATTGGATGAAAGCAGAAAATTTGAATGCTCAAGGACGTATTTCACAGGAGTTAGGTGATGATACGAAGGCTTTACAAAATTTTGAACAAGCAGTATCCCTTGACCCGCTTAATGTGGTTGCATTGAGCAATAAGGCTGTAATACATGAGAAGAAAGGTGAACTCGATAAAGCCAAAGAGGTTCTCACAGAAGCATCTAAAAGAGGTAATGACCAGATAACTCAGTTATTATTACAACAGATAACAGAGCAAATTCAGAAAAGTAATGATGTTGAGAGGCAGAAGGTCATACAGGAGCAGATAACACAATTAACAAAGCAATTTAAAGAACTTAAAGAGAGTGGAGCAATAACAGGAGATACATGGGATACTAAACCGCCTGTAGTTGCTTTTTTGAGGGGTAATAATTTATCGAATGCTATAATGTTTGACAGGGCGGGAATAGATAGTGCCTTTCAGAGGGAACTGGAAAAGTTGGTCAGAAGTAAACTATCACCTGTTCAGGTGGTCGAACGAGATATGATTGATAAATTACTCCAAGAACTACAAATAGGAAGTTCGAACCTTGCTTCCGCAGAGACACAACGACAACTTGGGAAAGTTCTATCCGCAAAATATTTAGCCTTTATCGAATTTGCTTCCTTAGGAAAATCTCCGATGGTATATGTCCGATTGGTGGATACGGAAACTACAGAAATCATTGGGCAATGTTCGAGCACTCTAAATGAAAATGATATTTTAGCAACTATTCAAAAAATCATAGAAGAGATGGAGAATTGCTTTAAGGAAGCAAACAAAAATGTTAGAGGAACTGTTATTTCAGTAAGTGATAACTCAGTAACGGTTAACTTAGGGAAATTACATGGAATTAAAGAGGGGTGTAGCCTGATATTACTCCAACAAGGTGACCCTGTTGAAATTAATGGTAAAAAAGTAGGATACCGACAAATACCGATTGGCAAAGTTGAAATTCAAGATGTGGAAGATGAATACTCAACAGGTACTATTACATTAACAAAACAGGATGCAAAAGTAGAGAAAGGAATGAAAGTTAAAGGTACGTTGTTTTGATATAAAAAATGAAAGGTTTAATAAATGAAGCGATGGATAGTTCTCTTTTTATTATTGGTTAGTATCAATACTTATGCTCACAAACCTATTGTTATAGACGGAGGTCCATCTGGTCCTGATAATCCATACATAATTAAGGACATAAACATCTCGCAAGTGGCTTATCACACAGCCAAAGAGGGGAACCTTGAAATCTGGCTAAAGTTTTCAGGAAAGGAAAATGAAAAAATAAAAATCCAATTAGGTTCCCCAAAATTAGATAATTCAAAACCTGTCTATTTCCCAGCAGTTGCAATTATTGGGAATAGAATGCCAACAGTTTCTTTACCATTTTCTATACCTCAGGGATTTGGAGGCGAGATATACTCAACTCAGGGGATAAAACCAGAGGTATTTCATGAAGAATTTACAGGGACAGATTCATGGATATTTCCGATAAAAGAATATGTTCTTCCGAAGACAGATAGTTATTATCTTGTGGCTTATTTGCCTGAACCCCGAGAAGGAAAGTTCTGGATTGCTGTTGGTGATAAGGAAAAGTTTGGCATAAAAGATATTTTAAGCCTACCAAAGACAATAGTTCAGGTCAGGAGATTTCACGAAGTTTTTCCTGTTGGTGGCGTACTTGTTTGGGGTTTGTTCCTTCTTTTAATCTTATTCTTGGCAGGAATTTCCTTTTTAGCCATTTCACTTCTATAACATCTGTTCTTTATACAGATATTCGATGTATTCATGAAGATGCGAATATGAAAACTGGAATCCTTCTTTTATAAGACGTGCTGGGTATATATTTTGGTTAGCAAGAAATAACTCACGTCCCATATCTCTTAAAAGCCATTCTAAAATAAATGAGGGTACTCTTAAAAAAGATGGACGTCTTAATGTCTTTGATAAATAAGTTGCTAATTCTTTTTGTGTTACGGGATGAGGAGAAACGAAATTAAATATCCCATCTATATTTTCTTTTAACAGAAGGAAGTGTATTGCAGAGCATAAATCCTCAATTGCTATCCAGCTGATATAAGCATCTTCGTTTCCGAGAATTCCGCCTAATCCCCATTTATAAATTTTAGCCATTTTTTGCAAAAATCCACCCGAGCCACCCATAACAACACCAAATCTCATAAATACAGTTTTAATGTGAGAATTAATTGTTGATTGTCCTGCTTTTTCCCATGCTTCACACAAATCAGATAAAAATCCAACTCCTTTGACACCTGTTTCATCCGTGTTTGGAAGTGGATTTGCCCCATAATAGCCTATCGCAGATGCAACGAAAAATTTCTTATTAATATCATTGAGTTGTACGATAGATTGAGCGAGAAATTCTGTTGTTTTTACTCTACTGTCAAATAAAATTTTTTTTCTTTTTTGTGTCCAGAAAGAATCCGCTATATTAGCGCCAGATAGATGAATAAAGGCATCTGCGTGTTTTATGGTATTTATATCAATGATTTTATTATATGGGTCCCAGAATATTTCAGAAGCATTTTTGGGTTGATGTCGAACTAATGTGTAGCATATATGTCCTTGTTCTGAAAGATATGAATATAAACGGCTACCGACAAAACCAGAGGCACCTGAAATAACAAGTTGCATGATGTATTCCTATATGGTGTTTAGAATGATTGACATCTAACAGTTAATTATTTTACAATTAAATACTTAGATATTCAAGCCTTCATAAAAAAATCTTACATAAATAAGGGATTATTTTTCAATGTCAATTAATAAAGAATTAGAGTTAGAGCAACCTATTCAAGATTTAAGACATGAAACGCTACTCAACATTGTGAGAACTGTGTCTGTTTTGTCTGTAAAAGGTGAAGCATTTTTTAGAAAGTATGGGATTACAGAAGCCCAATTTAATGTGCTATTCGCCTTGAAATATAAGAAGAAAAAATGGACACAGTCTGAGCTGGGTAGGAGATTGGTTGTTACCCGTGCCAGTATAACATCCATATTGGACAAATTAGAGATAAAAGGACTTGTTATACGGAATTCGGTAAAGGGTAATCGTCGAATTAGACATGTTGAATTGACACCAGAAGGATTGGCACTGATTAAAAAAATGGAGCCGATATACCGAAAAAATATTCATCGTTTATTATCATGTTTTACAGACAAGCAATGTTCAGAAATTATCAAATACATGGAAACAATCCGTCAACAATTAAAAAACATCCAGTACTCCATAAAAGAAACAGATTGATTTTCATCAATTAAAACAAGAATTCACGAAGGTTGTTGCTATATATGAATACAGGTGTAAAAACAACAAAAGTATATGAAGAAGAACATTTTAATAAATTAGGTTTCTTTGCTCTTCTTGCGACACAGTTTCAGGGGGCGTTTAGTGATAATGTTTACAAATTGATTATCATTTTAAGTGTTCCTATCTTTTTAGCCCAAGATTCATTTTGGCATCGTTTTGTAACACCTGTTTGCACTGCTTTATTTAATCTACCTTGGTTATTATTCCCTGCGTTAGCAGGTTCGCTTGCAGACCGTTATTCGAAGCAGAAAGTTACGGTATGGACAAAGATATGGGAATTGGGTGTGATGGTGATGGGTGCATTTTCTGTATTTTTACGGAGCCCACTTCTATTAATGTTTACCTTGTTTTTAATGGCGATGCAGAGTGCATTTTTTAGCCCTGCAAAATATGGAATTTTGCCAGAGATACTTCCTGAAACACGTTTATCATGGGGAAACGGCTTACTAAATTTATGGACTTTTATCGCTATCATTCTCGGAAACGCTGTTGGTGGTGTTATGATAGAGTTGTTCAAAAACAATCTTTATATAGCCATGTTTTCTATGGTGGGTTTGTCCACGTTGGGTTTGATTAGTTCTCTATTTGTAACCAAGGCACCACCTATTGAGCCTGAACGAAAAATCGAGATAAACCCGTTTGCTGGACAATTAGGCTACCTTAAGATTTTTTTCAAAGATAAAAAACTTTTACTTGCCATGTTGGGTATTGCCTATTTCTGGTTTGCAGGTGCACTGATTATGCAAAACATTGTGGAATATGGGAAATCTGAACTTTCAAGTGGGAGTGCAATCGGAATATTATTAGCTTTGATTGCGGTAGGTATAGCCCTTGGCAGTGTAATAGCTGGGTATTTATCTCGAGGCAAAATTGAGTTAGGGTTAGTACCGATTGGTAGTATCTTGATGATTATGTTGTGTTTTCTTTTATCTATACCAGGTTTGAGTTTAATACAAATTACCGTGTTGATGTTTTTCTTGGGTTTTGGTGCGGGAATCTTTGATGTTCCAGTTGCGTGCCTTTTACAACGGCAAAGTCCAAATCAGGTTCGTGGCACGATGATAGCAACCAGTAATCTTGTTACCTTTGGAGGAATGACTATATCAGCAGGGTTGTTTTTATTATTGTTTAGTATTTTACATTGTCCGCCACGGTTTATATTTCTTGTAACTGGAATTTTATCATTATTTATATTGGGAACTATGGCAATGATAGAAAAAGAAATGATATTACGAGCCTTCTTATGGATTTTGGACAGTACCCTATATCGTGTATATGTTTCAAATAGGAATAAACTTCCTGAAAAAGGGGGTGCTCTTTTAGTTTCGAATCATGTCTCATTTGTAGATGTTTTAGTCCTTTTTTATGTTTTTGACAAGAAGGTATACTTCGTTGTTGGTGAGGACATATTAAAAGTTCGTTGGATGCGATGGTTTTCTAAACTTATGAATATCATTATTCTTCCAAATGATGCAACACCTAAGGATATAGAAGCAGTAATTGTTAAGATAAGACAGCAACTTGCCCTTGGTAATTGGGTATGTATCCCATGGGAAAAGAGGTTTCATCCAAATGGTCCTGAAATGCCATGGCATAAGGATTATGGAATTCTTACCCAAAGTTTGGAGATCCCTATTATCCCGATATACATGGATCGTATTACAGAACTGGTTTATCGTATTCGTGACGGGAAGATTCATTGGATAATTCCTGAGTCATTACTCTTTCCTATCTATGTAGAGATAGGTGACCCTATCAACAACCCAAGAGATGGTTATCAAATTCGTGAGTCTATTCAGTTGCTAAGCACTCACTCTTACAAAAGACGACCTTATATGTTCAATTCAATACTCCATCGTGCTTTTGTCAGTGCGGTGAGAAGAAATCCATTCCATTTTTGTATGGCAGATGCAATGACAGGTCATATTAATTACTTTAAGGCGTTTATGGGGACATTAATATTGGGAAGGAAACTAAAACAAATATTAGGCAATGAAAAAATGGTAGGAATACTTGTTCCGCCTACAGTTGGCGGTGCTCTTGTCAATATAGCACTACAAATTATGGGGAAGGTACCTGTTAACTTGAATTACACACAAAGTTCAGAAATTATTGCTTCTTGTGCAAAAACCTGCGGTATCAAGCATGTTTTAACATCGAAGAAATTTTTAGAAAGGGTCAATATAACTGTTCCAGAGACGCCTATTTACCTTGAAGAAGTTCGGGAGAAAATAAATACATGGGATAAAGTATGGGGTATATTATCTGCTATATTTCTTCCTATTTTAATTATTGAGAAATTATTGGGAGCACCTTCGAATAAAGAAGAGGATTTAGCCACTATTATTTTCTCAAGTGGTAGTGAAGGGAATCCGAAGGGAATTATGCTTACAAAAAGAAATATTATGAGCCAATCCGAATGTATCCGTAGAATTGTCTGGCATGATAAGAATACTTGTGTTTTAGGTTTTCTTCCATTTTTCCATTCATTTGGCTTCACAGTTACCTTATGGCTTCCATTAACTAACGGGGTTCGTTGTGTATATCATCCTAATCCTCTTGAACCTAAAATCATTAGTGGGTTGGCTCAAAAGTATGGGGCTCATTTTTTATTGGCAACGAGCACATTTTTACAAGGTTTTATACGAAAAAGTTTACCTG
>JAIWNQ010000156.1 GCA_020216745.1 Candidatus Hydrogenedens sp. | reverse complement strand
AGGAATTTAAAACGTTATATCTTGCGTTAGCAGGAGCAGAAAAACTACCCGACCGTATACGAAAAGGATTCTATGAGAAATTTGGAATTGAGCCGTTAGAAGGATATGGTGCGACAGAATGTTCACCTCTCGTCTCAGCAAATTTACCTGACTTTGCATCTCCTGGCTTTTTTAATCAGTTCAATAAAGTCGGGACTGTTGGTCGACCTTTACCAGGTGTTTCTGTAAGGATTACACATCCTGAAACAGGTGAAATTTTACCTGTGGGTGAGGAAGGAATGCTTGAAGTTACAGGACCTAATATTATGTTGGGTTATCTGAATTTGCCAGAGAAGACAGAACAGGCTTTACGTGGTGAATGGTATCGCACAGGTGATATTGCGAAAATAGATGAGGATGGGTATATAACGCTTACAGATAGGCTTGCAAGGTTTAGTAAAATTGCAGGAGAAATGATTTCGCATACCCGTGTTGAGGAGGTTTTGCATGAATTATTAGGATTGACTGACTTGAGTATGGCAGTTACAGGTGTCCCTGATGAACAAAAAGGAGAACGATTGGTTGTTTTGCATACATTGGAAGAGGAGCAAGTCAAAACACTTTTAGAATTACTGGAAAAATCGGAGTTGCCTAATTTGTGGAAACCCAGAGCAAATTCATTTTATAAAGTAGATTCGATACCTATACTTGGCACAGGAAAATTAGATATCCGTGCTGTTAAGAAAATGGCTATGAGCATTTCAAACAACAATAACTAAGGTATGAAAAGAGTAGTTTGTAAAAGTTTTTGAAACAAAAGTAAATATTTTAGTATAATAATACGTAGTATAGAGAAGAGGAAATAATGTAACTTAAACAATTAATTACTATAAGGAGTGTATTTATGTTTAGAAAAAGTATTTTAGTATTCTGTGCTATCTTTTTAGCGGTTCCATTTTTAGTTACGGCTCAGGATGAGAATAAGGGTGTTGAACAGCCAGTAGGTGTAACCATAAACGGTGTGAATGTCGGTGTTGTTGCGACATTAGCCAAAGGTGAAACAGCATCAGCAAACAACTCCATTGCTCAGTTAAATGCATTGAAAGTAACCGAAGCAAAAGATGTTGACGGCAAATCGTTAGATGATTTGAAAGATAAGATTGTATTTTATATACCTACAAAGTCAGCGGATAAAGTTATTTCTGGTGACCAGATGAGAGGGAAAACAGTGAAGGTTATCGGTAAGTTATTCAAGCAAGCCAATGCACTGTTAGTAGAGGAAGTAACTGTTGAAGGTGGTGGTGATGGTAATGCCGAAGATGATTTTGAGAATCTTCCCGTCGGTTCGAAGAGCCAATTACAAGTTTTATAATATTTTTGAAACACCTTTATTCTTAGTCTAAGATTAAAAGTTTATGCCTGTCAGTAATGGCTGACAGGCATTTTTTATTGTAACATCAATTTCCGTTTTGCCTTCTGAAGATTTTTAATCAAAACTTTATTGTCTGGGTTGATTTTGATACCCATTTCGAAAAATTCTTTGGCATGTGTAAAATCTCCATATTCAGCACATAAAACCCCTGCATTATTAAAAATCACTTCATCCTTACCATCTCCATAGTATTTAATACCATCATTTATAAATATAACTGCTTTTTCACTTTCATTTTTTATATAGTATTGCCTTGCTTTTGCCCATTGAATATTTAACCAAATAAGCCCAGAGGCTAAATCTTTGATATTTTCTGGCTTTATTTTATCCCATTTATATTTCTTCCAATATTCTTCTGATGGAGGGGAAAACTCGTTTTCTCTAAGGAAACGGTAGATAATACCTGCTTGAACCCATGTGCCTCTTGTGCTTGATTTTATATCCACCTTTTTTTCTAAATAAATGGGGTATTCTGTGTTATCAACCAACCAACCAATAAGTTCAGGCTCATATTTTGCTTTAGGAAATGGGGCATATTTTGCCCACTGATTTCTATCCATGTTTTGGAATAATTCTGGATTTAGATAGCCACAGATACGTCCAATCTTAATATCTTTACGGATGCCCTCTACTTGTTGTAGGTAGAGGATAGGGAAACTTGCATGGTCAGTATAAGGGATATAAATAGCATTATTGTTCAGGGAATTGAGAATATTAACTCCGAACTCATGAGCATACCAATAATCAGAATAGTCATTTTTTTCATAGTTGCAGTATAAAGGTATTAATGGGATGAATAAGAAGAGGACGACTATAATATAAGCAATTTTTTCGAAACTATATTTTAACCAATTCAGCAATACCCCAGTTGTTAAGCCAAATGCGATGCAATAGCATACATATAAAGGAATAGCAAAAACGGACATAACTTCAAGCCATTCTAAATCAAAATTGAAGTTTTGAACTAAAATTCCTGCTAAACTCGTTAACAAGCCAATAGAAACTACAAGAATTCCAAACGATGCATACCTAAAAATTATGAAAATGTAAGAAATCAAAATGGGAACAAGAAGTAAAGGTATTCCAAATTGGTCTGTGCTCATTCCAAAAAAGAGGTAGCATTGTTTAAAAAATCGTTCAAGAGACCTTGGATATTGGGTAAGCATAAAAGAGTAATGTTTTCTTAGGATTAGGTGGATAAAATTTATTAACGTTTCAGGATTTCCCCAATCAATAGGAGGATTTGAAATGGAACGAATAGGCAAATAAATAACGACTACTAACCATGATAAAAAAGTTATTAATAAGCAGTGGACAAATACAGTCCAATGTTCCTGATTTTTTATACCTGTATATAAAACAAATACGGCGAACAACAAACCAACAACAAACATTGTGTAATGGTTTCCCAAACTTATCCCGAATATAAAAGAAAACCAGTAAAGATATGTTTTAAAGCGAGTTTCTTTCCAGTGCCATAACAGATATAAACAAAGAATAAGAAATAAGGTATTTAACGTATAAACCTCTGTGATAACGGATTGCTCCCAAAATTCAGAGGAAAACGCAAAAAGTAGAGAACTGCTGACACTGGCTACTTTGCTTTTTGATATTTGGTAAATAAGAAGAAACAAAAAGAATACGGTGCAAGATGCGAAGAAAGCAGATGATAAGTTAACTCGCCATGCAATGTTTTTCATAGGAATGTAAGTAAATGGATGGGAGAGAATACACCATGTTGGATAGCCAGGGGGATGTGGAATCCCGAGAAAATAGGATGCGGTGATTAGTTCACCACTATCCTCAGCCGTTACCGTAGGTGCTAATGTTAAAAGATAAGTAAAAAATGATATTAAAAAGACTAATATTCCAAGAATGAGAATACTTGAGTTCTGATGTAATCTAAAATTTATTTTCTTCACCACGGATAATTCTTTGTATGTTGGAGCGATGTTTATAGATTACCAAAATAGCAATGGAAAGAGTAATTATTACAAATATAACATCATTCGAATGAATAATTGAAACGAGGATAGCCAATGCTATTGCTGATGTTATCGAACCTACACTGACCATCCGTGTGGAAAACGCCATGACCAAAAAAACAATGCCTGCAATAAGAGTTGGTATTGGTGCCAATGCGAGATAAACGCCAGTGCCTGTAGCGACACCCTTACCACCTTTGAATAATAGGAAGATTGAAAAGAGATGACCAAAAATGGCTGATATTCCGACCATTAACGGTAAGTAAGGGTAATTAACTAATATTAATTTGGCTAATAAAACAGGGATAAAACCTTTTAATACATCAATCGCAAGGGATATAATTCCAGGAATTTTGCCTAATACTCTGAATGCGTTTGTAGCACCAATATTTCCACTACCAAATTTACGAATATCTTTTTTGTAAAAAACAATTCCAATCCATAAACCTGTAGGAACAGAACCCAATACATATCCTATTAGAATAGCTACAGGGTAAATCCAATAAGTACTGAGATACCACATCATTTTTCATCACCTTCTTTAAGTTGTATTTTGATAGGGACACCAGTAAAATCATACTTGTCGCGGATAGAATTTTCAATAAAACGAAGATAACTAAAATGAAATAGACGACTTTGATTTACCGACAGTAAAAATTTTGTTGGTTTGACATTTACTTGAGCACCGTAGTAAATTTTTGCTCTTTTACCACCTTTGGTTGGTGCAGGGTGTTTCATTTTGATTTCATTGATGAATTGATTAAATTCTGATGTCGGAATACGAAATAATGTATTCTTCTCAACTTTGTCTATTATCTTAAATAGTTCTTTGAAATACTTTTCTTGGTTTTGAATTGTTGATAGAGTTATTGCAGGAATATAATCCCATTGAGGCATTTCCCTTTGAAGTTGGGCGTTCAAATCAATAAAATGCTTTTTTTTGTTGGGAACCAAATCCCATTTGCTAAAACCTATAATAATTCCCACGCCTTGTTCCACTGCATATCCGATTATTTTCTTATCTTGGTCTGTTATACCTTCTAATGCTTCAATAAGAACAAGTACAACATCTGACCTTCTTATTGCCTTTAATGTCCTGTGCACACTGTAAAACTCCACAGCATGCCGAAGATGTGCTTTCCTACGCATTCCCGCAGTATCAATAAGTGTATATTGCTTATCACCTCGTATAAAGGGTATATCAATGGCATCTCTGGTTGTCCCTGGGGTTTCGTCAACAATCACTCGTTCATCCTCTAACAAAGCATTTACCAGTGAGGATTTACCGACATTAGGCTTACCAATTATAGCGATGTTTATAGAAGTATTCTCGATTTCTTTTTCTTCAGTAAAGTTATTTTCTTGTTCAGGGAGCAAATTATAAATATCAGTTAATAATTTATCAATACCAATTCCATGTATGGAGGATATTGGTATCGGTTCTCCCAACCCTAATGAATACAATTCCACAATATTTGATGCATGTTTTTCATCATCTATTTTGTTAGCAATTAGCAAGACAGGTTTGTTTAATTTAATAACTGTATCACGGACTTCATAATCTAATGAGGTTAAATTTTCTCTTCCATCAGTCACCATAAGTACTATATGGGCACTTTGTAGAGCCTTCCAAACCTGTTTTTGGACTTTTTCGGTTATGGAATCTTTGTATTCGTCAACAATTCCACCAGTATCAACTAAAATAAAATCCTTATCTTTGTAAGACACAATGGTTTCATATCGGTCTCGTGTAATACCTGATTCGTCAAGAACAATAGCTTGCATTCTACCTGCAAGTCTATTAAATAAGGTAGATTTACCTACATTAGGTTTGCCACAAATTGCAACAATGGGTAGATTAATGGCTTGCTGTTTCATGGGTATGTTTATACTTTAATGCAAACTGAATGCCTATAAAAAAATAGTCTATTAAAGAAATGATAGTAAGAGATGTTCCTACAATAAGAAATAAAAATATTAGTTGTTTTATTTGCAATAACACGAAAGCGATTAGTAGCGACAAACAAAAAGAAGTAATTTTGCCCCAAAATCTTGGTTTTACTTTAATATTAGTTAGTTTCTGACTTATCAGGTATGTCCCAAAAACAATAACGATATCTCGGAATAAAACAAGTGGAGGGAACCACAATGGGATAGGATATTCAAAGGAAGTATTAGCAGAAATAAAGGCAAGACTTAAATTTACTGCAAGTTTATCTGCAAGAGGATCCAGACGAGCACCTAATTCAGAACGGAGATTAAATTTTCTTGCGATATAGCCATCTGACAAATCGGTAATAATGGCGATAACACAAATAATAAAGCCAATATAACGTAGATAGTCTCGTTCTTGCGTATAGAACGTTATTACCGTTAAGAAAAAAGGTATTAGCAGTATTCTAAAAAATGTAATAAGATTTGGTATCGTCACCTATCTAACCTTTATAAAAGTTTATTTTAAACATTTCATATTATCTTAAATGATTTATATCCATCAAATAACATTGTGAAAACATACCCTGCATTATGAATATTAGTTATTTGGTTGTAGATGCCGTTTAATTCGGACTAATAGTTCGCTGGGGTAAAATGGTTTGGTAATCACATCCGACGCTCCTACTTGAAGACTATGAGCACGAGCATCAGGTGTATGAGCAGAGGTTACACATATAACAGGTATATTTTGTGTTTGAGGATTAGATTTTATTTGTTCACATACTTCATAACCACTCATCATTGGCATCATTAAATCTAATAAAACAATATCGGGTTTCTCTGTTGAAACTAAATCTAAAGCCGATATTCCATCGTATGCAGTAATTACGTGATAGCCCTCACCTTTTAAGGTTTTTTCCAAAAATTCGACCACATCAGGCTCATCATCCACAACTAAAATCTTATATTTGTCCATTATATTTCTCCATTCATTTAATATAATATCATAAATTACACTTTATTTTATATAAACGTTACTTAATTGAACTGTTTTTACAAAAAAACAATTTCTTTTTAATCTAAATTACATACTATTATTATTATAATTAAAATAATTATATCAATCAAATATTTATTCGGACGGTTTGAAATCTTTGATAATCAATTGACAACCGCCATAAATTTTAGATGTAGATATTTTAGGTGTATAAACAATATCTAAAAATTTTGTGGAGGTTTCTCTAAAGAAACGTTCTGCAAGGAAATATCCCGTGCCATAAAATATTTTGTTATCTTGTTTCAAAGCCATACGAATGTGTAAGTCTTTAAAAATTTGAACGGTATGAGGGATAACTTCAACTTTTGTAGTACAAAATAGGGGAGGCGAATTTCCGTACCCCGTTGGTTCAAACCGTTGTAAGTATTGAAGAAAAGGAGAATCAATCTGAGAAAAATTTAATATACTATCGATTTCTAACACTAACAATTCTTTTTCTTTTTTACGTTCTTGTGCAATCAACTCTTTTACAAGTTCTGTAAAGATAGGAATATTTTCTTCAAGTAGGGTAAATCCTGCTGCTAATTTATGGCCACCATATTGTTCTAAAACGTGTCTACATTGATTTAACACCTGTATAATATCAATTCCGTAAATACTTCTTATAGACCCCTTGGCAATACCCTTATCATCTACTGTAATGAGAGCCACTGGCACAGAATACCGATTGGCAAGGCGACTTGCGACAAGTCCAATGATGCCTTGATGCCAATTTTTTCTGGTTAGGACAATGGCATGGGCATCCTTTCCTACACATGCGTCTATTTCTGAAATTGCGTCTTTAAGGATTTCTGTTTCTATATTTTTTCGCTCTTCATTTGCTTCAATTAATTCTTGAGACAACGCCATAACCTTTTGTTCGTCATCGCATAGCAATAACTCTAAAGATTTAAATGCGTTATCCAATCTACCCGCTGCATTTATTCGTGGTGCCAACCCATAAGAGATTTTTTCAACATCCATATCATCCAATGATATGTTTGACATTTCTGCAAGAGCCCGGAGTCCTGTCCTCTTATATTTTGATAGATGTTTTAATCCAAGAGCCACTAAGGTTCGGTTCTCTCCTGTTAATGGCATGACATCAGCAACTGTCGCAAGGGCAACTAAATCAAGGTCATTGGGAGAACCGTTAAGAGCCAATGCCAGCTTAAAAGCTACGCCTGCACCGCATAGATTTATACTCGGATGGTCAGGTTCTTCCAGACGGGGGTTAATAATGCTTTTTGCTTTCGGTAATTCTTCTGCTGGCATATGATGGTCGGTTATTATAATGTCTATCCCTAATTCTTCAGCCCTTAAACTTGCTGGAATAGTTGATATACCATTATCTACCGTTATAATTAAATTTATAGATTTAATCTTAGCGTCTTCAACGATTTCAGGAGTTAGACCATAACCATTTGATATTCTTTCAGGGAGTATCGGATAAACTTCTTTTATTCCGAATCGCTTTAACCCACGAGTTAATATGGCAGTTCCTGCAATACCATCAACATCGTAATCACCAAAAATCCAAATCTTTTCATTTTTTTCTTTAGCCTGAATAATTCTTTCGACTGCTTTATCCATACCCTTCAAAGAGAATGGAGATATAATTTGATTAACGGATGGTTTGAAAAACTCCTCTGCTTTAGTTGGTGTATCAATACCACGGTTAATCAAAAGATGAGCTATAATTGGTGGAATCTCTAATTGGTTCGAAATCTCTTGAACCTTTTCGTGATTCCATTCATTTATTTTCCAAACAATATTTTGTTCAAGACTGTTCATTGTATTAATCGTTCTCGTGCTAAACGGACAACGTAATTGGTTGCCTCCTCAATTGTTAAATTAGATGTGTCTAAGTAGACAGCATCATCGGCTTTACGCAAAGGGGAATGTTCCCTCTCCATGTTACGGCGGTCTCGCTCTGCAATTTCTTCTAACAATTTGTCGATGGAAATAAAAATTCCCCGTTTCTCTAATTCTTTTTGTCTTCGGTGTGCACGAACCTCTTGATTTGCGTCCATATAAATTTTACATTTGGCTTTGGGAAAAACAACTGTGCCCATATCTCTGCCTTCAGCCACAGTTGAATATTTCATAGCGAAAAGTCGTTGAAGATAAACGAGGTGTTCTCTTACTTGTGGATTTTCGTCTAATTTATAGATAAATCTTGTAATCTCAGGGGTTCGTATTTCTTTTGTTATATCAATGCCACCGACTATAACCTTTAACCCTTCCTCAAATGGTATTAAATCCAATTCCATTTTTTTAGTATGTTCTGCAACTTCATTGGGATTGTCTATATCGACATTAGAATTTAAAGCCCACCATGTCGCTGCACGATACATCGCCCCAGTGTCTAAATATTGAAATCCTAATTCCTTCGCTGAAAGGCGAGCAACGGTACTTTTTCCTGCACCAGCAGGTCCGTCTATGGCAACAACATTTTCTATTTCAGATAATGCTCTTTGTTCAATCTCCATGTTATCCTTTTTCTTATTTTTGTTTTATTCATAATTTAAATTAATGTCAATAATATTTATTTATATAAATCCTCTCATATTATAACAAGAACATTAACCTTTAATCCATAAAAAAATTAATTTAAAATTGATGGTTCTTATGCTTTTCCTATTAGGACAATATACAAATAAATCATATCAAAAATAAATGCAAATAGACACATTCCAATGCTGGCGATTGTCATCCCCTTATGAATACCGCCTTTGCCAAGTAGTGCAAATATAAAGCCAATAATAACCAATATACAACTCAAGGCAGGTATTGTAATTGTTGTAAGGGAGGTCAAACTTGAAACGAAACCAATTGTAGCAAAAACTGTTTTTTTACTTGTCATATAACCACCTTGATACATTATACCCTAACTAACTTAGCATATCTACAAAATATTTATTGTTTTTGCGATATTCTCTTCAAAGGGCGGATATATTAGTCCTTTTTCTGTTATAAATGCAGTTATATTCTCTGCGGGCGTAACATCAAAAGCGGGATTGTAAAATTGGATATTTTGGGGTGCAATTATCTCGTTTTTCCATAGATAAATCTCTTTTGCGTCACGTTGTTCTATTGGTATTTGTGAACCATTAGAAATATTTAAATCAAAAGTTGATATAGGAGCAGATACATAGAAAGGAATATTGTGATGTTTGGCTAAAATTGAAAGGGAATATGTTCCTATCTTATTAGCGGTATCACCATTTTTAGCAATGCGGTCTGCACCGACAATAACTAAATCAACTTTTTTCTCTTTCATAACTTGTCCTGCCATATTATCGCAAATAAGAGTGACTGGAACTCCTGAATAGTGTAGTTCCCATGCTGTAAGTCGTGCCCCTTGGAGTAGAGGTCGTGTCTCATCGGCATAGACATGAACATCCTTTCCATTTTCAAAAGCAATGTAAATAGGGGATAGAGCAGTCCCATACTCGCCTGTGGCAAGTGCACCCGCATTACAATGGGTCAATATATTGGCATGGTTTTCAATTAATGTGTTTCCATTTATACCAATTTGTTTACAGGCGTTTGTCTCTTCTTCATATATGCTTAATGCCTCCTGTTCTAATATTGCCATAAATTCATTGATGTCTTGTTCTTTATGAAATT